>CALCGD010000149.1 GCA_937900875.1 uncultured Flavobacteriales bacterium | reverse complement strand
TTGGGATACTCGAACACTACTTCTCTTTTTTCATCGTTTAGGACGGTATTGGTCAGAAATATGAAAAGACATTGGATGAATGTCCAAAGTGCGACTCTGATGAAGTCTACCTCTACAAGCAATCCATCATAGAAGGTTTGTTCAGGCCCTTTCAAAAGCTTGATAGGTATTGTCAAACGTGTTCTAACCGCTGGTAACATACCTTATTACTCAGAGCTTTCGGCATAAAAAAAGCCCTCCACCAATGGCAGAGGGCTTAACTACTTCTCTAGTAAGTATTATCCTTCCTCTTCTTCAGATTCTTCTTCATCCGAATCTGAATCAGCGCTAAATAGATGCTTCATCAATCCTCCGAAGTCACCGTATCCTTGTTGGTAAATGATTTTACCTTCAGAATTGAAGTCATAAGATTCATAGAACTTAATTTCTCCAGAACGCGCTTCTGTAGAGTCCGTTGCTGGCACGGTTAACTTCCATGTGTTGTAATAACGCACTGAGCCATCGGCCTTCTTGGTATCTACGTTAACACCAGGCAGTAATACCACGTCATAAACAAGTTCGAAATCGAACATCTCCCACATCTCTTGGTTATTGGCTTTGATTTCATCCAACGTTAAAGTGTCTGACGAACCAAATGAGGTAGGACGAACCATGGCATTCTCTGCATAAAGCGCATTATAATCCATGCTTTCATTGGCCCAACCTTCAAGCTCGGCTAATACAACTTTCGAATTTCTTTCAAAAGCCTCATTCACTGAATTATCAGCTGGAGGCTGGCATCCAATGAATAACGCGGATACAAAAAATGCACTATAAACTACTTTCATACTTGATGGTTTTGGTTAAGCCGTTAAGATAACAGAATAAACAAGAACAGATCTGAACGATGTGGCATTATTGGTTGAGAGTTTCACTCAAACCCACGCCATCATTTCCGAATGTAATTGGGTTGTTATTCTCTCGATCTGTATGAGTAGAACCGTTTTCGAGATTGAGCACGCCACGTGGACAAACCGTTGAACAAATCCCGCAACCAACACACGAAGCCCGAACAATATTTTCGCCACGCTGTGCGTAAGCTTGTACATCTATGCCCATTTCGCAGTAAGTGCTGCAATTCCCACAGCTAATGCACTGTCCACCATTTGTGGTAATTCTAAAGCGAGAGAAGTACTTCTGGAGCAAGCCTAAATAAGCCGCCATCGGGCATCCAAAGCGGCACCATACCCTAGTACCTAGTAAAGGATAGAAGCCTACCCCTATTACGCCTGCAAACGCCTGTCCAATAAAGAAAGCATAGCCTTTGGTAAGCGAATGCGAAATATCTCCGAATATTCCTCCTACCAAGTACGAATTAACCCAAAGGAGAATGGTTAATCCTGTGATAAATAGTAGGATTGAATAAATCATCCATCGTTCAATCTTCCAAGCATTTAAGCTCTTATCAGACAACTGACGAAATGGATCACCAGCAGTGTTGGCTAATCCTCCGCAACCACATACCCAACTACAATACCATCGTTTTCCAAAGAAATAGGTGAGAATTGGTGTGACAATGAACGTAAGTAAGGCCGATATGATGAGCATCCACAAGCCAAGTGTTCCGCTATTAAGAAGGTTGTCTACGCTTGACGGGAAAAGCAAATCATAGTCTAACGGCCAGAAGTAGCTAAAGTAATACTCAGGCTGACTCATGCTTTTTAAGAACTGAGGAATAAGAAACGCAAACCCCAACTGAAAAAACATGATTGAGCTTGTTCTTACAATTTGATAGTTGGAATGGCGGTATTTAATGATTGCCCTTACTCCCATTATTAGGATTGAAACCGTGTAGATGAAAGAGTACAAAAACCACTGATCGGCCCTGTGACCGAAAACGCCTTCGCTCAGCGGGTTCATCATAGAAACTATTGCTGCTTCTCCCCAAAAATCGTTTCCTCCCCAATAAAGCAGGATATAAAAACCAGTGAGGACAATTCCGAATGCCCAGCCTAAAACTCCACGATTGGTAAGCCCCGATTTCCAAACGTGATTGTTCTGAATGCCAGCAGGTCGAGTTAAGAATGTACGTAGCATATAAATGCTCAACCCAACAAACGAACCAGCAATACCTGTCCAGAAATATAAACTTGGGTCTTGGTTGGCTGGTCCTAATGCTCCAATTCCTATGGAGAGAAACGCCAAAGCAGCAATTGCCACCCCAATTTTCTGAATGAAGTCTAATCCGGGAGCATGCGGATTAACCAACGATATGCTAAATCCTTCTTTACTCATTGGCTATTAGTGTGTACTTCAGTTTCACCTCTTTCTCAAACTTCTTAAAGAACTCAGGGTTAAAATTCGCCTTATCCAAGTTCGAAATAACCTCTTCTAGCGTGGTTTCACTTCTAAGCCAACTATCGCATATTTCATGCTTCAATCTTATTCCGAAAGCATTGAAACCAACTATACTTTGGGTGTTTTTCTTGTACACTATTCGCAAACACCGAAGGTTGTCTTTCGACTCCCAATAGAAGCTGTCTTCATCTTCATTTGGCTTTGCTGCAACGTAACCGTACGTCTGATATTCAATATCGAAGAATTTGGCAGAATTGAACCAAATACCAGGGTTGTAATTAGTAGCCGTACCACAAATGGTAGCGGCTACAGTTTCTCCCATCATTTTGCCTGTGTACCAAACTGGTTCAATAGCACGTCTATTCTTAACTGGGTTTTTAAGCTGTGCACAATCTCCAAGGGCATAAACATTTGGAATGTTAGACCGAAGCTGTTCATCAACCAAAACGCCTCTATCCAACTCAATACCCGAATCTTTTAAGAAACTGATGTTTGGATGAACGCCAACGGTCAGCCCAACAAACTGACATGGAATCTCTTCGCCTGTACTGGTAACGATTGCCTTTGCTCTTCCGCTTTGGTCTGAAAGAATCTCTTTCAATTCCGTTTCTAATCGTAAATCGACATGATGTGAACGAATATGTTTGTTGATGAGTTCGCTCTCCTCTTCAGGCAGAACATTATCCCAAAAGCTCTTCTCTCGAACTAAAAACGTAACAGGAATTTGACGTGAGAGTAGCATCTCAACCATCTCAATGCCTATCAATCCTCCACCTACAACCACCGCTCTTTCAATACCATTTGTATTGAGCTCCATCGATTCTAAATCCTGATAATGGTATAAACCCTGTACACCAATCAAATCTTGCCCAGGCCAACCAAACTTATTGGAAGCAGAACCAGTGGCAATAATCAAGTCGTCATACTGGAGCGTTTCGCCAGAATCAAGAACAATTGAATTTGAATTCGTTTGAACTTGGTTAACAAGTGCTCGTTTTAAATCGATTCTATTTTTTTCCCAGAACCAATCTTCGTACGGCTTGGTGTGCTCATATTTCATGTGCCCCATGTAGATATACATAAGGGCGGTGCGAGAATAGAAATGGTCTGTTTCTGAAGAGATTACGGTAATTTGATTATTACTCCGTTTGCGGATGTGTCGCGCGGCAGTAATACCCGAAACCCCGTTTCCAATAATGACGATATGTTTCTGGCTATTCAAATCTGTTGTATCAAAGCACTAATTATGTGATTGTTTTCGGTGTCTTCCAACCGACCTGCATGCTTATTGACCAAGAATGAGCTGAAACTCGCTAACCACCATTCCATCTTCATCGGCATACAGGTACGCACCTGGCTTAAAATCTACACCTGCAAATCGAACATCAATATTCTCCTGTCCTTCGTTTCGCTTAATGCTTTTGATTGGAATGGTGTTTAAAGCCTTCACTCCAATATTCATATCTGCAATTATCTTGGAATCTCTAATGCATCCGTTCACCACGATACCGCGCCATTTGTTTTTAATGGCCAACGCTGCCAAATTATCGCCAACAAGCGCGCATCTAAATGAGCCTCCGCCATCTACAACCAGCACTTTTCCTGATCCGTTTTTCTCAAGAGCGGCTCTTACAAATGCGTTGTCTTCAAAAACCTTTAGCGTGTGAATCTCGCCTTCAAAGCAAGTTTCTCCTCCAAAATCAATAAAGATTGGCTCCGCTACTTGAAGTTTATTTATATGCTCATCGCATAAATCAGCCGTGGCATGTTGCATTTTAAAATTGATTTGGTGAACGCTTGAAAATAGGTAATTTGAGCACCGATGAAGAGCACTTTTAGAATAATTCTCACGACTGTTATGTTGATAGTTGCCACGCAGCACAGTTTCAGTCAGAAAGACTCAACGGCTTTCGATAATCTGATTGGAATTGACAAATCGTACACAGGGCTTTCGTACTTAGAAAGTGCGGTCTTCGGCTTTCACATTACCTATACCATGAAGAAGCATGCTTTGGCATTGGGTCCGCACATTGCCTACCACGATTTATTTGAAGGGCAAAGCGATTGGGAGCGCTACGGAGTTTCTTTCATGTATCAATATTTCCCAATAAGAAGCAATCGACTTTTTTCACCTTTCCTGTATTACGATATGAACTATGGGTTCATTAAATCTAGCAGACAAGTGCTGGCGCAAACAGAAGATGGTTTGAACACCTATGGGGCTATGCGAGAGGTTACCACCAATAATCTTGCGCATCATTTTGGAATTGGCACACGTGTAAACTTTTACCAAGGATTTTTCGCCCATCTAAGCGTTGGTGGCGGTCCATCCACCTTTGGCGAATCGGTGAAACTTCGCTCCTTGCAATCCGCTTATTCAGACACAAAAACATCGCAACATCCATTTGCTAATTACGAAACAGCCTTTATGTTTAGAATAGGAATTGCCTACCAAGTAGGATTAAGCCATTTAAAAAAAGGCAATCCTTGCTGCGATTAAGGGAAAAATTCTCTTCCGTACACTAAACCTTTTCGCGTTCTTTCGGCCACCATTCAAAACATGCAACGCGCTTATCTCCAAATGCATTTTGCCATTTTCCTGTGGGGTTTCACAGGTATACTTGGCAAGCTAATTTCTCTGCAAGAGTTTCCACTTGTATGGTGGCGTATTCTGCTTACCGTAACTGCATTAGGCCTCTTCCTTAAATGGAAAGGTGAATTGGAACCGCCACCTTGGAAAGAGATGAAGAAGATTGGCTTTGTGGGCGGAATGATTGCCCTGCATTGGGTAACATTCTACGGTTCTATCAAATACTCCAATGTATCTATTGCACTAAGCGCATTGGCCAGTACAGCACTCTTTACAGCAATACTGGACCCTCTACTCCATAAACGCAAACCCAAAATCAGCGAATTAGGTCTTGGTTTATTCACTATTGCAGGCATTTACCTCATATTCCGTTTTCAGCAGCTATATACAGTAGGTATTACACTCGGACTGATTAGCGCCATGCTTTGTGCCTATTTCACTATTCAAACCAAGGGGTTACTAGAAAACCACGGGCCAAGAAACCTACTTTTTTACGAGCTAATAGGAGGACTTGCTACACTTACAATATTAGCACCACTCTACCTCTATTTATTCCCAAGTCAGAGCCTCATTCCTACGTTAAACGATAGCGGTTATCTGATTGTACTGGCCGTAGTGTGTACCGTTTATGCCATGCAATTGTCTTATCAAGCACTCAAGCATGTTTCTCCATTTGTAATGAACCTTTCGGTAAACCTTGAACCTATTTATTCCATTATTCTCGCTGCCATTATTTTCCATGAGCATGAAGATTTGAATGCTGGGTTTTATGCTGGAGCTGGACTCATTATTGCTTCTGTTGCGGTGAATGGATTGATTCACATGAACGACAAGCGCAAAGCCCGAAAGCAGATTATAATGCCTTGATTGGTCGGTGACTGAACATACTTTAACGATAAGCTGTTTAATATTTGCTCATCAATTTTCTAGCTATGAAGTCGTTAATTGCTTTTTCCTGTTTCTTTTTGACGTTTGCTGTTTCTAACGCGCAATCTGATATACAGAAGATTACCAAACCAGAAAGTTTCTGGAAACAAAAATTGAACGAAGAACAATATCGAGTAACCCGTCAACATGATACTGAACGTGCCTTTACCGGACAGTATTGGAACAACAAAGCAGAAGGTATTTACACGTGCGTTTGCTGTGATTTAGAGCTGTTTGAATCTAATACCAAATTTAAGAGTGGAACAGGTTGGCCAAGCTATTACACTTTTATCAGCAATCATGTAGAAAAATCTACTGATTTAGGTTTTGGAATGTTGCGAGATGAAGTGCATTGTGCGCGCTGCAACGCCCACCTAGGTCATGTGTTTGAAGATGGTCCACAGCCTACAGGCTTGCGCTATTGTATTAATTCGGCTTCGCTAGAGTTCAAGACCAGGTGAGTACCTGTTTTTAGAGATTAGGTTTTAACCAATACTACTCTCTTGTACTCCATCAAATCCAGCTTTTGGCTACAGAAGCTGAATTCATCTTTCTGGTCGTTAGAGCAAACAAGGATTATTCGATCAGTTTTGTTCTCATCCACTAGTTGCTTATACCACTCTATGGCTTCCGAATCAAGGTTGGAGGTTGGTTCATCCAATAAAACAAATGGCGTGTCTGACAACAAGGCAAGACCCAACTTTACCCGTTGCTTCATCCCAGAAGAGTAGTATTTAATCTCCTTGTTTTTCGAACTTGTTAAGTAAAGTTTTTCTACGATTGAGTCGATAGTTAAACCGCTTCTAAAAGCAGCCATTCTCTGATGAAACTCCAATGCTTCTACTAGTGTGAACTCTTCTATAAGTTCTAAATAAGGGGTGGCAATAGAGAACAATCCTCTGCTCTGTTCGTGGGTAAACGCTTGTCCGTTTACCGTATAGTTTACCTCTCCTTCGGAGTTGACGATGCTGCCTAAAATGGTTTGCAGTAATGTAGATTTCCCGGAACCATTAGAACCTAAAATAACGGCATGTTCGTTTTGGGTAAATGTGTGGTCAATTCCTCTGAAAATCCACTCGTGGTTATAGCGTTTCCCTACATTCTGCAAAGAAATCTGAACCGAAGACATGCTTATTTGGAGCTATGTCCGTTTCCATTACCGCTACTGCTTCCATTTCCGTTCATAAACTGGTATCCTTTCATAATACCTCTTCTAGAACCTCGAATAAAATCAATGATTTCATCACGTTCGTCCGTAACAGGAAATTCAGCTTCTAAGTAGGAAATTGCTTGGGTAACGTTATACTTTTTAAGGAAGATAACTCTCAGTATTTCCTGAATCTCACGCATCTTCTCAACAGTAAATCCTCTTCTCTTTAAACCAACACTATTAACGCCAGAATAACTGAGCGGGTAACGTGCTGCTTTACAATAAGGTGGTACGTCTTTTAAAACCATTGACCCACCACTAATCATAGCATGAGCTCCGATTGCGACAAACTGATGCACCGCAGACATGCCTCCCAGAACAGCGTTATCGCCAATTACAACATGACCTGCAAGGTTAACCGCATTGGAAATGATTACGTTTTCGCCCAAAACACAATCGTGAGCGATATGCACATACGGCATAATCAAGCTACCAGAACCAACAATTGTTTTACCAAAAGCCTTGGTACCTCTGTTTACCACGGCATGCTGCCGGATGACTACGTTATCGTGGATTTCAACAATACTTTCCTCCCCTTCAAATTTCCTATCAATTGGAATTGCCGAAATGACTGCGCCTGGAAAAATCTTGCAATTCTTGCCAATTCTGGCGCCTTCCATAATAGTCACATTTGACCCTATCCAAGTTCCAGCATCAATTTCTACATTCTTGTGAATGGTTACAAAAGGTTCGATAACCACATTGTCTGCAATTTTTGCTTGCGGGTGTACGAAGGATAATGGTTGGTTCATTCGGTCTCTCTTTTTACAATCTGTGCCATCATCTCAGCCTCCATTACTGGATTGTTGCCAACATAGGCAATCCCTTTCATATGACAGAGTCCTCTTCTAATTGGACTTAACAGTTCTAACTTAAATACGATAGTGTCTCCTGGCATAACCATCTTCCTAAACTTGACTCCGTCTATTTTAAGGAAGTAGGTAAGGTAATTTTCAGGGTCCGGAACAGTGCTTAACACCAGGATTCCTCCTACTTGTGCCATAGCTTCAATCTGAAGAACTCCAGGCATAACGGGTGCGCCTGGAAAATGTCCTTCAAAGAAGTACTCATTCATGGTTACATTTTTCACGCCTACAACATGCGTGTCGCTTAACTCATAAATCTTATCAATAAATAGAAATGGCGGACGGTGTGGCAACTTGGCCATAATTCCGTTTATATCCAGTATTGGCTCTTGGTTGAAATCAATTTTTGGAGCCTGTGGTTTGCCATTCTCTTTAACCAATCCCGATAGAAACTTGTTAAACCGAGAATTACTGCCATGGCCAGGCTTTGTGGCGATAATGTGACCATTTACTCTTGTGCCTATCAACGCCATATCTCCAATTAAGTCTAGGAGTTTATGTCGAGCAGGTTCGTTTACAAAACGTAATTCGGTGTTATTGAGAACACCAGCGGACGTGGCGCGTAAATCAGGCTGATTGAAGGTAACCGCCAATTTCGCTTGCTTCGCATCGTCCATTGAATGTTCCACAAAAACCACAGCGTTGTCTAATCCTCCTCCCTGAATAAGATTGTGCTCTAAAAGCAGTTCTAATTCATGCAGGAAACAAAATGTTCTGTTGGGCGCTATCTCAGTTTCAAAATCAGCAAGGCTGTTTAAAACCGCATGTTGTGGGGGCAAAACCTTGCTATTATAATCAATCATTACAGTAAAGCGTGGCTGTTCTGAAGGAATGATAATGTACTCCGCACCAGTTTCTTCATCCTTATACTCAACATTAGAATCAATAGTGAGAACGGATGCTTCGTTTTCTAACTCCTTTAAACCTGCCTCATTGATAGCTGCGGTAATTGCCATTGAACTACCATCCAATATTGGACACTCAGGTCCGTCTATTTCAATTCTTGCCTGTGTAACTCCAACGGCAGCTAAAGATGCCATCCAGTGCTCGATTGTGCTTACTGTAGCATCTCCAACACCGATTGTTGTCCCTCTACTTGTGCTTGTGATGTTTGCAACTGTTGCAGGAATTTCAGCATTATTTAAGTCGGTACGTACAAACAACAATCCTCCAGTTTCTGCCGGGTGTATCACCACATTGACTTGTGCACCCGTGTGCAAGCCAATGCCTGATAACTTGATGATTTGATTTACTGTCTTCTGCTTCAACTTCATCCCTTATTCAAATCTCTTAACTGTTGTTCTATGTTTCTAATGATGTCAGGAAGCCTTCTGAATGATACATAAGACCTACGATAAGACCCAACTTCAAAAGCTGGTGAACCCTGTACTATTGAATTTGGGGCTAGGTTACTTCCAACTCCGCTTTGCGCAGCAATTTTAACGTTATCTCCTATCGTTAGATGACCAATAATGCCAACCTGCCCTCCTATCATACACCTTTTTCCAATTTTGGTTGAACCCGCAATGCCAGTTTGAGCAGCAATCACGGTGTGCTCACCAATTTCTACGTTGTGCGCTATCTGAATAAGATTATCCAGTTTTACGCCTGTTCTAATGATAGTAGAGCCCATGGTGGCTCTGTCAATGGTTGTATTAGAACCAATCTCAACTTTATCTTCAATTATCACGTTGCCAACCTGCGGCACCTTGCTGTATTCCATATCGGATGGTGCAAAACCAAAACCATCACTTCCAATGGTTACACCAGCATGTAGCGTGCAGTCGTTACCTAGTTTACAATCATGTAAAACTCTAGAACCCGAATGCAGCTTGCAGTTTGAGCCAACCTTTACTTTTCGTTCAAGCACAACCTGTGCGCCAAGTATGGTGTTGTCGCCAACTTCAACATCATCTTCAATAACTACACCGGCTGCTATAGAGACATTCGAACCAATCTTGGCAGAGTCAGAAATTATTGCAGAAGAGTGAATGCCTGCCTTAGGCCGATTCATTTCATCGTATTTCTGCAATAGAATTGCAAAACAAGAATAAGGATCTGAAACACGGATTAAAGTTGGCTTAACCTCTTTTTCAGCTTCAAAATCGTTTTTAACAATAACAATAGAAGCTTCGGTTGTATGAAGGAATTCCACGTATTTAGGATTTGCAAGAAACGACAATGATCCGGCTGAACCGCTCTCAATAGGACTTACAGTACTTACTTGTACCATTGGGTCTCCATCAACGCTGCCACCAATTAATTCGGCAATAACACTTGCGGTTAAAATCATCCGCGCAAAAGTAAAATTTAATGAACCTGTTTAAAGTAGAATTGTACCGATTGGCGTGCAGGTTTAAAGTTGGTTGGTCAGAGATGCTGGAAAGCAAAGAAAGTGTTTTTCAACGGGTTTTGAAAGCACGCTTAAACTGAGGGTGTCTGCAGCCTCGGTAATATCCTTCACTTCTCCGTTTTTAAACAGAATATTTATACGGTCGTGTTTCAAATTATAAGCGCTATTTGCAATGCTATCTGTGAATACAAAATACGCGGATTCTTCCTTGGTAATGTTCCATTGCTTGGCCAATTCCGTTCTTAAATCATCTAATTTAGAAACTGAAACAGGCTCCGAATACATTTTAATTTTAAGCAACTTTCTATCAATCATAAAACCAGAAAGTTTAGACAAAACAACATCGGAATGATTTTTCCAAACTTTAACTGAAGTCAGCACATCAAAGTCATCTAATTCGGCAAATTGATTTAGAAGTTGTGGCTCATTCTCAAAGTCTTGCAGCGTAACTGTGCGATCTAAAAAAGTGCGAAAAGCCGGTGTGGCAAACAAAGAAACGCCCTCTTTGGAAAGTTCTTTAGCTCGTTTTAAAATGTAAATAAGCAAGTATTCGGCAGAAAGTACGGTCTTATGCAAATACACCTGCCAGTACATTATTCTTCTTGCAACTATGAATTTCTCTATTGAATAAATGCCTTTGCTTTCTACGGCCAATTCATCATTAACCACATGTAGCATCTTAATAATTCGGTCTGAGCCTACTATTCCTTCCGAAACTCCTGTAAAAAAACTATCTCTTCTGAGGTAGTCTAATCTATCTAAATCTAGTTGACTACTTACCAATTGGTGAAGGAACCGTTTTGGGTATTCATCATTAAAAATAGCGATAGCGGTGCTTAGTTTGCCATTGAATTCCTGATTCAATCGCTCCATAAACAGCGTTGATAGGTCCTCGTGATTTACTCCCGAAACGATGCTGTGTTCCAAGGCATGTGAGAATGGCCCATGACCAATATCGTGCATTAGTATGGCAAGGGTTACCCCCTCTGCCTCGTCCTCGGTAATTTCATATCCTTTATCCTTCAGCTCTTTTACTGCAATTCCCATTAAATGAACCGCTCCCAAGGTGTGATGGAAACGCGTGTGAAGCGCCCCAGGATAGACCAAATGAGTGAGACCTAGCTGCTTAATTCTTCGAAGCCGCTGAAAAAATGGATGTTCAATTACATCAAATACAGATTCGTACGGCACGGTTATGAACCCGTAAACAGGGTCATTTAATATCTTTCGCTTGTTATACTTTATCAAAATGACACGCGTTAAGAGTGCTAACTTTGGCAGCCTTTCGGCACGAAAATAACTAAATACGATATGGAGAAATTGAGGATACTTTGGGCGGATGATGAAATTGACTTGTTAAAACCGCATTTACTCTTCTTACAAGAGAAGGGATTTGAGGTAGAAACAGCTACAAACGGTGAAGATGCCTTGGACCTCTTTGACGAGCAGGATTTTGATATTGTTTTCTTGGATGAAAACATGCCTGGTCTTTCTGGTTTGGAAACCTTAAGCCAGATTAAGAACAAAAATTCGCGCGTTCCTGTGGTAATGATTACCAAAAGTGAGGAAGAGCACATTATGGAAGAGGCAATTGGGTCTAAAATATCCGATTACCTTATTAAGCCAGTTAATCCTAATCAGATTCTTCTTACCATAAAGAAAAACTTAGATACAAAACGACTTGTTGCTGAAACCACCAGCCACAATTACCAAAAGGAGTTTCGTGAAATAAGCATGAAATTGAGTGATATGCTCAATTATGAAGAATGGAAAGATGTTTACAAAAAGCTAGTTCATTGGGAATTAGAGCTTGAACGAAGCAAAGAAGACGGGATGTCTGAAATTCTTGACTCGCAGAAAACCGAAGCAAATGCACAGTTCTTCAAGTTTGTAGAGAACAATTACATCGATTGGATGAATGGGCACGGGTACGATAGTCCTACCCTTTCTCACACCTTATTTAAGAACAAAGTGGCTCCGAAAATTGGCAAAGGAAAGCCCACTTTCATGTTTCTTATTGATAACCTACGGTGGGATCAATGGCTCATTATTAAGCCTGCTGTTTTGGATATTTTCAAGCTAGAAAGCGAGGATATATTCTTGAGCATCCTTCCTACAGCCACTCAATATTCTCGTAATGCCATTTTTGCTGGTCTCACCCCGCTTGATATTGAAAAGCGATTTGGAAATAAGTGGCTGAACGATGAGGATGAAGGCGGAAAGAACATGCATGAAGAAGATTTCTTAAAAGATCAGCTTCAGCGCTTGAATCTCAGTCAGAAATTCAGCTACAATAAGATAACCAAGCATCAGGCGGGTAAAAAATTGGTAGAAACAATACCAAACTTGATGAACAACGATTTGAACGTCATTGTCTACAATTTTGTAGATATGCTTTCGCATGCTAGAACCGAAATGGAAATGATTCGGGAATTGGCGGATGATGAGGCAGCCTATCGTTCTATCACCTTAAGTTGGTTTGAGCACTCTCCATTAAAAGATATGATGGAACGTGTTGCAGAATACGATGTGAATGTGGTTATAACCACCGATCACGGAACGGTTCGAGTGCAAGAACCTAGCAAGGTTGTTGGCGACAAAAACACGAATACCAATCTTAGGTACAAGCAAGCAAAAAACCTGAATTACGAAGCAAAGGATGTGTTTGCGGTAAAGAACCCGCATGACGCTTATCTACCTAAGGTTAACGTAAGTCAGTCCTTTATTTTTATCAAGGAGGATAAATTCTTTGCCTACCCCAACAATTACAATTATTACGTCAATTTTTATCGCAATACTTTTCAGCATGGCGGCATTTCGCTTGAAGAAATGATGATTCCGATAGTGCATTTGAGTAGCAAGTAGAAAGATTCGTTCTATATGCCTGATTACCAATCAAATACAATTATGTGTTTGAGGATAATTTTGCGAAATCCAATCTAATTTTGACATCATAATTCGAGCGAAACATAGCACTCGATAATGTCAAAATGATACATCCAAAAACAGAACTAAAATTCATTAGTAATGAGATTGGCTACGGAGTTGTAGCCACCGAATTTATACCTGCTGGCACCATTACTTGGGTGCTTGATAAACTAGATCGTGAGTTCAGCCCAACTGATTTCCATAAGCTCGACCCACTTTATCAGAATATTCTGGATTTCTATACATTTCGTAACAGCCACGGCAACTTTGTTCTTTGCTGGGACAATGGCCGGTACGTAAATCACAGTTTCAATTCTAACTGCCTTACAACGGCTTACGATTTTGAGATTTCTATCAGAGACATTCATCCTGGAGAGCAATTAACTGACGATTATGGTTATCTGAATATTCCAGAACCTTTTCAAGGGATTGACGAAGGAACGGAGAGGAAAGTAGTTTACCCAGATGATCTTGTCAATTATCACCACGTTTGGGATGAACAATTGAAAAACGTATTCAACAAAATTGTTGGTCATGAACAACCATTACGTCAGCTAATTTCTGACGAAATGTGGAAAGAGATAGAAGCCGTATGTAAAGGCGACAAGCACATGGAATCTATTCTCAAGAACTACTATCCACAAGAAAACCAATCAAGCAAAAAGTAGCTTTATCTTAGCGGTTGAAACCCACTGTTTTGACCAAGGAATTCACCGCATCTTCTACTTCTGATTTATTACAAGCCTGCAGGTTCCTAAAGGAGCTTGCAGGCTCTGAAAAATTAATGCTGTTTTCTGGCGAAATGGGCGCAGGAAAAACCACCCTCATTAAAGAATTCTGTAAGCATTTAGGTGTACAAGATGACGTAAGCAGTCCTACTTTTTCGTTGGTGAATGAATACGAATCGGAGCTTGGCACCGTTTATCACTTCGATTTGTACAGAATTCAATCTGAAGAAGAACTATATGACATTGGATACGAAGACTATTTCTTTAGTGGGTATCTTTGTTTGGTGGAGTGGCCCGAAATGGCGTCAGGACTCATTCCTAAAGCACACGTTTCGGTTAAGATTCGTGTAGAAAACAACCAACGATTGATAACCGTAACCCATCCATTATGAACAAAAGAGAAGGTGGTTTTTTCACTTTAACTGCATCAGGCGGATTAATGCCTCAAGAAGAAACGCTTGAAGTGGCCAAGAGCCAGCAAGAGCTGTTTATTGGAATACCTAAAGAATGTACTTTACAGGAAAACCGGGTTGCACTAGTTCCTGCAGCGGTTTCTCGATTAGTTGCCAACGGTCATCAGGTAATTGTGGAATCTGGAGCAGGAAAAGGCGCGCATTTTCAGGACAATGATTACAGTGAAGCTGGCGCCAAAATAAGCTACAGTACAAAGGAGGTTTACGAAGCAAACATCATCATTAAAGTTGACCCGCCAAGTTTAGAAGAAATTGAATACATGAAGGCCGGACAGTGCCTTATTTCAGCATTGCAGCTTTCTGTTCACCCAGAAAATTACCTCAAGCAATTGATGAAAAAGCAGGTAACTGCAATAGCTGTAGATTTTATTCGAGATACGGATGGCGGCTATCCATTTGTAAGATCGATGAGTGAAATTGCTGGCAACACCGTTATTCTTATAGCTGCCGAATACCTATCCAACGTAAACGAAGGAAAAGGATTGATGATGGGCGGAATTACCGGAGTACCTCCTACCCAAGTAGTTGTTTTAGGAGCTGGAACCGTTGGCGAGTTTGCCGCACGAGCAGCTATTGGACTAGGATCAACGGTAAAGGTTTTTGACAATTCGTTGCAGAAACTTAGCCGAATGCAAAACGATATTGGAACACGCCTTTATACGAGCACAATACATCCTGATGTGTTGGCAAATGCATTAGAAAACGCAGATGTGGTAATTGGCGCTATCCGTTCAAAACGCGGACGGGCACCTATATTGGTTACTGAAGAAATGGTTAGCAATATGAAATTTGGTTCGGTAATAATCGATGTTTGTATTGATCAAGGCGGATGTTTTGAAACTTCTGAAGTAACCAGCCATGCGCATCCAACATTTACAAAATATGGCGTAGTTCATTACTGCGTTCCAAATATTGCTTCTCGGGTAGCTCAAACTGCATCTATGGCGCTCAGCAACATTTTCTCCCCTATGATGTTAGAAATGGCAGATGTTGGAGGACTTAGAAACATGATTCGTTTTCACGAAGGGTTTAGAGGTGGCGTTTACACTTATAATGGTGCCGTTACCAACGAATATTTGGCTAAGACTTTTGACCTTCCGTTTAAGGATCTTAACCTTATTATGGCTGCATTTTAAGAATTATTTGAAGCGAAGTATTTATGTCAGATGAGATTAGACCGGGTGGATTTAGCATTCTACCAACCGTAGTAAAAAACCTACTCATTATTAATGGGTTGTTCTTTTTGGCTACTATGGCCTTTGAACGATATGGGCTTGACCTTCGTACGATGCTAGGGCTTTACATTCCTCAATCCGAACATTTTCGTCCGCATCAATTAATCACCTACATCTTTATGCATGGCGATTTCCAGCATATTCTGTTCAATATGTTTGCCTTGTGGATGTTCGGTTCTGCCATTGAAAATTATTGGGGCGGCAAGCGATTTCTTATCTATTACATGCTTACAGGATTAGGCGCGGGCCTTATTCATATGGCAGTTCAAGAAGTTCAATTTTTCAACATCATTTCAGAGATATCAGCCTCAGATTTTGAAGACATTAAGGCCAATGGTCGCGAAGTCCTTCAAATGCATAAGAACTACTCTGACCCACTGCTAGGAAAACTAAACGGACTGCTGAATGCGTATACAGTTGGTGCCTCAGGTTCTGTATTCGGACTGCTTCTGGCATTTGGGATGATGTTTCCAAATTCACGCATTTACCTTTACTTTTTCTTCCCTATTAAGGCTAAATACTTCGTTATTGGTTATGGTCTAATCGAACTTTTCTCAGGAATTAGCAACAGACCTGGAGATAATGTGGCGCATTTTGCTCACTTAGGCGGAATGCTTTTCGGCTTTATACTCATAAAGCTTTGGCAAAAAAGAGGTTCTAGCTTCTAGCCGATGGCTTTGTTGGATGACATAAAATTCCAGTTCAAATCGGGGAATATTCTCATGCAATTGATATACATCAATGGCGGAATTTTCCTTGCCGTAATGCTCTTGAGGTTAGCCCTATTCTTGGTTGGTCAGGTTGGTGTTTTTCACGACATCGCTGTTCAAATGACCATTACCGCTGACCTCAGCAGCTTAGTTTGGAGACCTTGGAGTTTACTAACACATATGTTTTGGCACATTAATCCCAGCCAGAATACGCAAGGTTTACAAGAGTTCCTTCACATCTTATTTAATATGGCTTGGCTCTATTTTGGAGGGTCGCTCTTTCTCAATTTCATGGATTCTAAGCGCTTGCTAAGCACTTACATTCTTGGCGGCTTATCGGGTGCAGCAGCTTACATCCTTGCCATGAACGTATTTCCCGTTTACTCTACTAACTCAGTGGCTTACGGAGCCTCTGCGGCAGTATTAGCGGTTATGGTAGCTGTAGCAACTAAGGCTCCCAATTTTGTTGTTCAGCTAAGATTTATTGGCCCCGTTAAACTCAAATTTGTAGCTATCGCTGTGGTTTTGTTAGATGTTGTTTTGATGAGAGATGGTAATGCAGGCGGTCATTTTGGCCACTTGGGAGGCGCGTTATTCGGATTTGTGTATGCAAGTCAATTAAATGCTGGTAGAGACTTAACCGTGGATTTTTTGAAACCACTGAATTGGTTAAAAGAAGGACTTCCAAAGCGAGAAAAGAAAATTAAAGTCGTTCATAGAAGAGCAAAATCTGACTATGAATACAACGCGGAAAAAGCCTCAAAACAAGAACAAATAGACGCAATACTAGATAAGATTAAACGTTCTGGATACGATAGCCTTTCTAAGAATGAGAAAGAAATTCTATTTAAATCCAGCAAAGAAATATGAGCCAACCAAGAACTAGAAAGCGAGACTTGGCAGACCGCCTAGTTCTCCTTGTTAATGTTCTTGTTTTATTCTGTTTGGCACTCTCCTACCTAGCCGGAATCATTAGTCCTATTAAATTTTGGCCATTTGCATTTGTCGCAATGAGCTACCCTATTATTCTAGGAATTACCGTTGTATTTATGCTCTATTGGCTAGTGAGAACCAAATGGTGGTTTCTTGCCCTAAACCTGTGCTTACTCCTTTTTAAAGCTGATTATGTAACAGGCACATTTCAGCTAAAATTTGGCAAGAAGGATACTCAGGGTATTAAAGTGATGACCTATAATGTTCGACTGTTTGACCGATACAACTGGTCTAAAGATCGAAGAACCAGAAGCCGAGCTCAGGAATTCATCTTTAATCAACAGCCAAACATTCTGTGTATTCAAGAATTCTACAACCCACAAGGAGATAAGTTTCGTGCTATAGACACACTTTCGGCAGGCAACAGTATAAAGCATATTCACACCGAAAATTATTCGGCTACGAAAAACTCTAAAAACCAATTGGGTTTAGCAACTCTAACCTCCTATCCAATTCTGAACAAGGGGAAAATCAACTTCGAAAATTCCAAAAGTGCACTGGTCATTTTTACCGATGTATTGATAGACTCAGACACGGTTCGAATCTACAATCTACACCTACAGAGTATTCATTTGGGAAACAAAGGCTATGCTGTGCTAGATGAGATTATAGCAACCAAAGATTTAGAAGATGTAAACGATGGAAAAGTTGTTCTAAGCAGGATGAAGAATGGATTTAATTTGAGAGCAAAGCAGGCAAACATTGTAGCCGAGCATATCGCTTCTTCACCCTATTCAGTTATTGTTTGTGGCGACTTTAATGATGTGCCTACATCCTATACCTACCAAACCATTGCTAACGGCCTAGAAGATAGTTTTTCTCAATCTGGATCAGGGCTAGGAACCACCTATGTTCGTGTTCCTTTTTTTAGGATTGACAACATCCTTTATTCAAAACAATTTGAAGCAAAATCGCACACTGTTCATCCATATGAACTATCAGATCATTTGGCAGTAACTACCACCCTAAACAAGAATCCTTAATTCGTTTTCTTCACCGTTTTCAAACTCAATCCATTCAAAGAGTTTGAACTTAATCCGGTGACATTCTTGTGCGTAAACCGAAGAACTTGGTCGTAATAAAGTACCACAACTGGTGCTTCTTCTACGATAATACTGTCCATTTGAGCATAGTTTCTGTACCGAATACTGTCAACCGTGGTAGAAAGGGAAGTTTCGTATAATCTATCGTAAACATCGTTCTTAAAAAGAGTGTAGTTTGGTCCGTTTGGCGTAAAGTTTTTGGAGTAAAACAAGGAAAGATAATTCTCCGCATCTGCGTAATCAGCTATCCACGATTTACGAAAAAACGATACTTGAGAATTTGCCACTAAGCCACCATGTGTTGCTCCAGGATTTACCTCAATCTTAATCTTAATTCCTACTTCTTCTAATTGATGCTGCAGGTACTCGCACAAATCCAAATACTGCGAAGTAGTGTACAGCTCAATCTCAGGTAATCCTTGCCCATTTGGGTATCCAGCTTTAGCTAATAATTCTTTGGCTTTCTGGGGATTGTATTCGTAGCCCTTCACCCGAAGTTTTTCACCCGGCAAGCCAGTAGGGAGGAATCCATTTACGCCCGGTGAGCCAATGTTATTACGAATGTATTTCATCATTTTAACACGATTAAACCCGTAATTAATCGCTTGTCTTATACGCTTATCATTCAATACATTTTTAGCGTCAGCCCCAACGGTATCCTTCATTAAAAACCCAAGATATTCGGTATTCAAGAATGGTTGTGAATACATGACAAGTTCATCCTTCATGTCAGGTTGAAGTGTTCCATTAGAAGTGATTAAGGCGTCCTTGTAGCTGCCGTCCTCCAAACCTGAAAGCATGTCCAAATTCCCTTTCATAAACTCCAAAAAAATGGACTGAGGATCTGGCGTAAACGACACACCAATTGCATCTAAATAGGGCAATTGATTTCCTTCTGAATCCCTCTCAAAATAAGTAGGGTTTTTATGCAGCACTAGCTTAACACCATCGTACCATTCCTTAAAAATGAATGGTCCTGTGCCTACTGGCTTTCTTCCAAACTCTTTCTCTAACTCCTCCACTATTTCTTTTGGAACAACTGAGCAATATTGCATTGAGAGAATTCCTAAAAAGGGTGGAAAAGGATGCTTGAGATATATCTCAAAAATCGTGTCGTTAATAGCAGCAAAACCGCCATCCTTGTCAAAGTCAACCGAGTTGAAAATCCACTTACCGGGAGAAAGCGTTTTATCATCCACAATTCGATTAAAACTGTAACGAAAATCTTCAGCAACTACTGCTCTGCCCTTTTCATTTTCAAACTGTGGACTATCGTGAAAATAAACATCCTGCTTAAGCGTAAACTGATAGGTCAAACCTCCCTCCAAAATCTTCCAAGATTTAGCAATACATGGCACAACCTCCATTTCATCATTCAACTGTACCAACCCATTAAAAAGTTGAGTTGTAGCCCAAATATTACCCATTGTCCGTGCCTGAGCAGGATCTAAAGATGTAACACCCTTGCTTTCGTTATATCTGAATACCGTTCTGTTTTCTTCTTGCTTATTAGATTGACATCCAACAACCAAAAAGGCGAAAAGAAGGAAGAAAGATATTCCTGGGCGCATGTGGCAAATATAGACCGACAAGCATCTTGTTCTAATTCATTTGCCAATATTTGATGCTATGACCAATTTGGAAATAAAGGAATTGTTGGATGAGAAATACATCGCCTACTGCAATCCAGATTTTATACAATCTGACCCAATCTCAATTCCTCATCAGTTTGACGAGAAGAAGGATATTGAAATAAGCGGATTTATAAGCGCCACAATTGCGTGGGGGCAGCGAACATCCATTATCAAGAATGCAAATTCGGCAATGCAGAGAATGGGACATGAACCTTTCCGTTTTGTGATGGAGCATTCAGAGAAAGATTTGAAGTTACTGGATGGGTTTGTACACCGCACATTTAATGCGGAAGATTTAAAGCAATTTGTTCGATCATTAAAGCACATTTATTCAGCTCACGATTCGTTGGAGGACGTTTTTCTTGAAGGATTGAACCTTGACGAAAGGAATGTGAAGTCTGCCATATCGAATTTTAAACACGTTTTCTTTCAAGTACCACATCAAATCAGAACCCAAAAACATGTGGCAGACCCGATGAAAGGCTCTTCGGCCAAACGAATAAATATGTTTTTGCGATGGATGGTTCGTCCAGCAGATAGAGGTGTGGATTTTGGTATTTGGAAACGAATTCCAACCTCCATCTTATCCTGTCCATTAGATGTTCATTCTGGAAGAAATGCAAGAGATTTGGGTCTACTCTCTCGTTCTCAAAACGATTGGAAAGCAGTGGAAGAGTTAGATGCTTCTTTACGAAAATTTGATGCTAACGACCCTGTGAAATACGATTACGCTCTCTTTGGGCTAGGTGTTTTCAATTAATATCTTTGGTTAGCAACCCATTAACCAATTCAATGAGAAATAGCCTTGTATTTCTATTCCTCGTGGGAATATTACTTAACTCTTGCAGCCAGAACACACCTGCTGAGGAAACTAAGGTCAGGACGTCAACTAGTTTGGAAATATTGACGCCAGAAGCGAGTGGGGTTTCTTTTGCCAACATGTTAACAGAAGGACCAAGTTTCCATTATTTCAATTACACCTATGCGTACCACGGAGGCGGTGTTTCGGTTGGAGACATCAATCAGGATGGGCTGCCAGATATTTATTTCACTTCTAACCAGAATGAGAATAAACTGTACATAAATAAAGGCGATTTAAAATTCGAAGATGTAACTGCTAAAGCTGGCGTTGCAGGCAAGGCTGGCTGGACTACTGGCACTACTATGGTTGATGTAAATGCAGATGGGTTGTTGGATATTTATGTGTGCATGAGTGGCATGTTTGAAGACCCAAGCACCCGAGAGAACCTGCTCTACATCAACAATGGCAACCTCACATTTACTGAACGCGCTAAAGAATATGGGATTGCTGGCAACAGCCATTCCACCATGGCATACTTTGCCGATTTGGATAACGACAACGACCTAGACCTATATCTGGTTAACCACCGAGTAGATTGGGCAATGAACACGCAGGTGATAATAAGCTCGGATTTTTTGCCTGGACCATATGAAACCGACCGAATTTACCTGAACAATGGCAAAGGCTTTTTTGAGGACAAAACGGAGCAGGCTGGAATAAAAAACAAGGCTTGGGGTTTAAGTGCCGCTATCGGAGATTTTAATCTGGATGGGTATAATGATGTGTATGTAGCAAATGATTTTCTTGAGCCTGATTTCCTATACGTAAATGCCCAAAACGGCACTTTTGAGGAGCGAAATACGCAATACACTCGGCACATTTCGTTTTACGGAATGGGTTCAGATTGGGCGGATTTCAATAATGATGGTTATCCCGATTTGTGCGTACTAGATATGACTCCTCCTGACCACAGTCGTTCTAAACAAAATATGGCTTCTATGAGGCCAGATCAGTTTTTCAAAATGGTTGAGGTGGGCTGGCATCATCAATACATGACCAATACGCTACAAATGAGCAACGGAAATGGTTCTTTTTCTGAAATAGCGCACCTAGCTGGCGTTGACAGAACAGATTGGAGCTGGGCCCCTCTTTTTGTCGATATTGATAATGACGGGCTGAAGGATTTGTTTATAACCAACGGTATAAGAAGAGACGTTACAAATAATGATTTCAAAAATAATATCAAGCAGATCATTAGTAAAAAGGGAAACACCCTAGACTTTGAAAGCGTGATGGATATGATACCAAGGTCTGTTTCCAACAATCTGGTTTACAAAAACGATGGGAATTTGCACTTTGACAATGCTACTTCGGACTGGAACTATACGCATGCAGTCACCTCTAGTGGAGCAGTTTATGCCGACTTGGACCGAGATGGCGATATGGATTTAATCACGAATAATCTAGACAAACCCGCTAGTATAATTAGGAATACAACAAATGATGAAGGCAAGTCTAATTATGTTCAAATTGAGCTGAAAGGTGGCCCGGAAAATCCATTTGCCATTGGATCTCAGGCTACCATTTATACTAGCTATGGTATTCAGTATTTGGAACTGCTACACGCACGTGGTTTTCAATCTTCTGTAGAGCCATTATTGCATTTTGGATTAGGTGTAGGCACCCTCGATTCGCTAAAAATTGTGTGGTACGATAAATCTTCCACTACCCTAATTAAGGTTGAGAAAAACCAAAGGATTACAATAGATAAGTCATCAAGCATCGCTAAAAAGGCACCTATAAAAAAACCAATGCCGCTAATGGCAGATGAAACGGTAAAACGTGGACTGCAACATGTACATCGCGAAAGCAATTTCAACGATTGGGCAACTGAAATCCTGCTTCCTCATCGCCAATCTCAGCACGGTCCTGGCTTGAGTGTTGCCGATGTAAATGGCGACAATCTAGATGACATTTTCGTTGGAGCAGCAGCGGGTTTCTCTCCTGTTCTCTTTCTACAATCTGCTGACGGTAAATTTCAACCAGCACAAAATCAGCCTTGGGAAGCGCACAAAAAAAGTGAAGAAATTGGTTCTCACCTGTTTGATGTAGATGGCGATGGAGACAAAGATTTGTATGTGGCTTCAGGCAGCATAGAGTTTCCATTGGGAGATTCCAACTATCAAGATCGGTTGTATATCAACGATGGCACTAGCTCTTTCAGCGAAGCCAAGGATGCTCTGCCCGAGTTGTTGGTTAGCACCAAGGTGGTGGTTTCTGCAGACATTGATGCCGATGGAGATTTAGACCTCTTTGTTGGTGGCAGAAATGTTCCAGGTGCTTATCCGAAATCTCCCAACAGTTTTGTACTCATTAATGATGGTGGCAAGTTTACTGACCAAACCAAAGAGTGGAATAATAACCTTCGTTTTGCCGGAATGATTACTGACGCGGTTTTCGCCAATGTAGTTGGAGATGACAAACCCGATTTAATTCTGACAGGTGAATGGCAGCCAATCCGAATTTTTGAAAATCAAGGCAACTCATTTGTAGAAAAAACAGAAGCTGCCACCGACAATACCGTATTGGGATGGTTTTACAGCCTAACCGTCAACGACCTCGACAATGATGGAGACTTGGATATTGTGGCTGGAAACCTTGGGTTGAATAACAAATTTCATCCTAAAAAAGAAAAGCCATTCCATGTTTACATGAACGATTTTGATTCTAATGGCACCAACGATATTGTACTTGCTAAGTACAGTCAGGACGTTTGCGTTCCGGTTCGTGGCAGAGAATGTACTTCTGATCAGATGCCATTTATTGTAGACAAATTTCCAACCTTTTCGCAGTTTGCAGAGGCCGACCTTACTACCATTTACGGTCAAGATTTATTAGATGCCGCAACGCATTTGCAAGCAACTGAGTTTGCAAGCATGATTCTGATAAATGAAGGTGGGAAATTCACTTTCCAGCAATTACCAAAAATGGCTCAGCTTTCTCCTATTAATTCTATTGTGGTAACTGACGTAAATGGAGATGGATTTAAAGACCTTGTTCTAGTAGGAAATATGTTTGGAGCAGAAGTTGAGACCAACCGCTACGATGCATCTATCGGAACTGTTTTATTGGGCGATGGAAAACTCAAATTCCGTTCAATTTCTGTGCTTGAAAGCGGATTCTTTGCACCCTATAATGCAAAAGCCATGCTCCCAATTAACTTGGCAAACAAACAAACTGGCTTTGTTGTTGCAAACAATATGGGACCGTTGCAAATTGTTGTAACCAATAGGTAATTAAGGTTTATTAGCCGAAGGCAAACCACAAAAGACGCACCCCAAAACCTAGCATTACTACTCCAATCACTTGGTAAGCCCTAATGAGAAATTTTGGCTGAACGAGATGTTTAATGCGGTGCGCAAATAGAACCTTAAAGCTATCTGTTAGCAGAATAGCTAGTAATGCAGCTCCCAGAAAAATCCATAGGTCAATTCCTTCTCCAAATTTTAATTGTGCCAAGCCAATAACGCTTACCCAAACCAAAAACACGAACGGATTTACAAAATTCACCAAAAATCCTTTGGCAAAATAAGCTGTGTAATGCCCAGCTTTTAGCTTCAAATCTTTATCAACATTTACATCTGGTTTAATCAGGTATTTTAGCCCAATACCGAATAGGATAACGCTACCTGCAATTGCTAACCAATGTTGATTTAGAGGGTTTTTAAAAAACGGAATTGCACCAAACGCGCATAATCCTACACAAACCACATCGCTAATAAAAATACCTAGTGCCACCATCATTCCCGCCCAAAAACCATAGCTAAGTGCAGATTTTAGCAGGGTAAAAAACACAGGGCCAATGAATACAATCATTCCCAACCCAATCAAGAAGCCTTCAAGAAAAGCCATACGGCTAATTTAATCTTTAACGGTGTCCTTAAAAGGTCTGCGCTGCGTCCATTCCTTCAGTCTAATATTTAAAAGGAAACGTTTTACAATGGAATTGGTGATTCCATTAACGTGTTTCGCCAACAGTTGGTATTGCTCTGGCTCTGCTCCCATGGTACTTTTAATTTCCATTGCGGTACGCGCCAAATCAATGCTTTTAGCACCGTCTTCAATAGAATCGTGAAGCAAGCAATACAAGATATTTTGGTAGAGCGAACAATCCTTGTTATAGTCATAATTAAGACCAACAAAACTTGCGTAGTTCTGCTGCATTCCTCTGATATACGAGTAGAATCCGATTAGTTTCTCTCCATCGAAATAACCCTTAATTACAAACTTGTCCTCCAAAGCCGCCTTCAAGTCAAGAAAGTATCTAGGGTGAATACTAACCATATGAAAGTCTGCACCAGCTTCAACATTTTTGAACAGCTCCATTATCAGGTCATTCTGAGATTGGATGTCATTCACATCTAATTCTCGCAGCAATAAATGAGCTGATTTTTTGATGGAAGCTTTTGCTCGAACTCTATACTTTGAACTGAAATCTTCTAATACGGATTCAATCCCTGTCCAATCTTCTCTTACGTTGGAAACCATATTTGGCTGAACCGCGAAATTTGTGAAATCTGGATCTTGCTTCTGAATTTCAGCTTCCATTTCTTTCGAAACATCCTTTATTAGAATCGCTTTTATCTTTTTCCCTGAACGATTCGAATCAACGATTTTAACCCAACTTGTGTTGGTAATCATAGATTGTTCTTCTATGGATAATGAAGCTGAAAAATAAGCTCCGTGAGGTCCAGATTGCAGCAGATTACCCTGAATAAGCAATCGCACTTTAATGCTTTCTAAACTTGAAGCAATTACCCCTTTAGCCTTGCTAAAAAAGGATTGAGTGTCACCAATTTTAGACGTGTCAACATTCTTATCTACGTTGGTAATGTGCACATCAGTTTCCTGATAATACAAGATAGCAACGGGCTCTTCATTACGATAGGCTACAACATAATGGAAACACATTCCTTTATACGGATGCTGTTCTAACGCAGCCAGATATGGTGCGGAAAGCAAAAAATTGCCGCTTTCGTTTACCATTTTACTCCAATGTGCTGTTGGCACATCAAAGGCTGAAGTAAAATGAGCCAGCGACATTTCTGAGCCGTTATCCAAGTCTTCGCACTTCTTGCGTAAACCTCCTATTCTGTCTCTAATAAAGTCTAAGGATATTGCCACGCTATAATATTAAGGTTTGCTATGAGCTAATTCTTCTTCATTCATCATCAACTCTCTAACGTACTTAACAGGTGCCGAACCAAAGGATAAAAAATCCTCATGAAACGCTTTTAAACTGAAAGCATCTCCTTGCTTTGCTTTCATCTCGTTTCTCAAGTCCATAATTTCGGTAAACCCTGTGAAATAACTGCACAATTGAACCTGAGACAATGTAGCTCTTCTCCATTTTCCTTTTGCTTCAGCTTCTTGCTGAAACGCTTGGTTAATGAGAAGATCTAGCGCCTGCTCCTCTGTCATTCCATTCACGTGAATTGAATAATCCAAAATAGTGTTACAGGTGGTTCTCAAATTCCATTTGTAGTACATCAACCACATTTCTGGCGAATTGTTCCCGTATCCTTCCTCCAACATCATTCTCTCTGTGTAAACGGCCCAACCCTCTACCATAGCGCCATTTCCAAACACGCTTTTAACCAAACTTGGCGATTGATTGCTGTATACCAATTGAGCATAATGTCCTGGAATTGCCTCATGAATATTCAATATTTGAAGCATGTATTTATTGTACTCTCTTAGAAAAGATTCTGCTTGCTCGTCTGTGTAATTCACCAGCGTACCCACGTTATAGTACGTGTCGCCATACTTATCATACGGACCAGGGGCTGAAATAGAAGCCCCAGCAACACCCGCCATATAAGCAGGTTCTTGTCTTACTACCAATGGTTTTTCAGGATCGAGAAAAACAAGGTCATGTTCATTTACAAAGGCTGTTAATTCAGGAATTTGAGCTTCAATAGATGACATAAAACTATCTCGGTGGCAATGCACCAGCGATAGTTTATCAATCATCATTCTTATGGCAACAAGCGAATCTGATGGTATTTCAGTTCCAGCCAAATATTGTTTCCACATTTTTTTGGTGAGTGTGAACATCTCACGGTGCAAATTGCTCTTTGCTTCTAGCGCTTTAGCATAAATTTCTTCCGCAGAATAGCTAGAAACTATTTCTCGTTCAAACTTTTCTGAGAACAAATTTTTCCCAATTCTAAAATCTCTTGCATTCTCATCCAACGTTGGCTTAATCTCATTTTTAAGAAACTCAACGTAATCTTCAATAGCCATTTTGGCTAATTCTATATTGGTGAAGAGGTTTTCTTTCTCGGTATCTGAAAGCCCAGAAGCATGCACACTATCTATTAAAGAGGCCCCGAAAACGCTGAGTGCGCCTTGGTTTTGTGAAATAGCCAAATCGGTGTGCTGAGCAGTTGGATTAAGAATATTGGCCTTAGCAGCGGCATAATAATCTTCCACTAAATCCATTTTTCTAGAAATGGCTCTTAACCGATCATCTAATGGCCCATACTTCCCGTTTATCATTATTCCAAACGCCCCACCAAGGTTGTAACTGGCAGGGTTCCATTCGTAGCTTTTAAAAACGTCATTGTACCAAATAGATGATTCCAACTGATCTCGAATCATCATTAAATCGGTGAGTTCGCTTTTGGTGAGGTTTTTCCCAGAAAACTGCTTCAACGAATCCAAATAAGCACGACAAAACTCATTTTCGGCCAATCTATTCTCTGCATTTGGTACCACTAGCAACGAATCGTAGTCGTGGAACCCCACATACGATGCCCAGCCTGGGTTTTGCTTCCAAAATGCAAGGATGAATCTATCCTCAAATGCTTTGAAACCTGAATCGGTAACTTGAGGCTTACTACCACCGCAAGAAATAAACAATGCAGTGACGATAAAAAGAATGGTTTGTCTCATGTTATTTGTTTCGGCAAAGATACTTTTATGAGCGACCGAAAATGTCGGTTAAATGTGAGCCTGATGAAATCTAAAGAGCAAAACGAAGGAAATTATGCAGCCATTTTGGCGGCCATTTTGCTTTTAGCCATTGGAACTCTTCTCGTGCCTACGGTCTTCAAAACTATATTGGCATTTGACTCTTTGCTACCGCAGGAAGAACACAGTCTCATTATCTCAAGCGTTGTGGTGATTTTGTCTGGCGGCCTACTCCTACTTTTTAGGCGCCTTATTCCTTCCAATCTGTCTCTTATTCTGTTTGGTTTTGGATTAATTGTCCTTACCGACCTTGCATTTAGGTTTATTGTGAAAGTCAGTTTTTCGGACGAATTGAAGACGGATTTAGCCTTAGATGGATTTAGAACCTACCCTGAAAACATCGATTATACCGGTCATCCATTTTTAAACTTTGTCAAAAACACTCCAAGTTACAACAGACTTGGCTTCAACGATATCGACCATTCTTACCTAAAACCTGAAAGTGTTTACAGGGTGGCTTGTTTAGGTGGCAGTACCACAGAACGAGGCTACCCACAGCTGTTAGAAAAACTACTGAATGAGTCTTCAGATTCAATTCAGTTTGAAGTCCTAAATTTTGGAATGGCTAGTTGGACATCGGCTCATTCCATGATCAATTACCTATTAAATGTGGTTGAATATGACCCAGATATGGTAATCATTCATCATGGTTGGAACGAAGCGCAAATCAGAAACGCAGCCGAAGGAACTTTCAGACCAGATTACGGTCATGCTTTCACATATTTTCATGAGCCAGAAAGACCAGATGGACTTTTAGTTCGAATCTCCATGATTTATCGATTCATAAAGCACAAAATATCTGCTACAGAGGATTGGATGTATTTGAATAAAGCGGTGATTTCGCATGACCCAACCTCAACTGGAATTAATTACTCGGACACCACCGAACTTGAGCCATATCGCAGAAACATCAAGAGTATAATCGACCATGCCCTCATCGCCAAAACGGATGTGATATTAACTACAATGCCGTATAACTCTAGTTTGGAAGAAACCGCAATGGCTGGAAGTGCAATTAACATTCGGCAGTGCAACACTATCAGTCATCAGCTACTAACTCAATATGATACAAGAGTAACTCTGGTGGATTTAGACTCGCTTATGACAGGTGTTAAAAATGACCAATTTGCAGATTTGGGGCACGTTACTGAGGAAGGTAAAATGACGAAAGCCTCGATTTTAGCCAAGGCGATCTTAGAATCCATGGCCACTCCCAATCCAATCTTAGAGTAACTTTATGCCTGTGAGAATTCTAGCCATCCTTCTTCTTGTTTTTGGGTCTTTACAAGTCAGCCATGCGCAGGATGAGGATTATTACACACCAGAAAAAACCAGAAAATCAAAGCTAACATCTGAGCTAAAAGACCTACACCGCTGGGGACCAAAGCTTGGTATTGAGGTTCATTCAGCTTTCAATTACAACCACATGATAATGCCACCAACCATTGCTGGTGCGTTTGATAAGGCCATGGGGGGAGTTGGGTTTGATGGAGGTGGTGGTATTCGAATTAGAGCATATCATAAACTGGCCTTTGCAGCTGGTTTCGATTATGCCATTCGGCAGTTTAATTTGGAGTATTTAGCGGAAGATTTAGCTACGGGAGATCAGCTTTCTGTAACTGAGAAAGGGACAATGCATTACATTGGATTCTATTACAAAACCTTAATAGAACTCTCCAGAAAATTCCATTTAGCGCAAACCTTTCAATACACATGGGTTTACAGATACAACGGAACTGCGAGTGCGATTGACAACACAAACCCTTCCATCATTTATCCGCCACAATCTACAACAGAACCCATTTTGGACGGATGGAGCACCGATAATCAAGCAGAACTTGGGATTGAGTTTGCTTACAAATGGATGATTTCTCCAGAGCTTATTCTAAAGCCCTACATCGCAATCAGTTTTGGGCTAACTCCTACCCTGCACACAAATGCATATGTCAGTGGAATTTTTGGTCCGCAAGAACAAAATCCGCGCTATGCCAACCTTAAAATTGGGGTTGTTTTTGAGACCGGTGTTTGGGTAGACAAGCTGAAACAGTAAAACCTACTAGTTGTTTATTCGAACCCTGGGCCACCAATCGGTTTTAATGGGTAATTCTTGTCCGTCTACAGCTTCCATAACCCAACTACCCTTTCTAGCCTTCAGTTTGAACTTGATTTCTGAATCTTCAGATTTCCTAAAAATTCCACTCATTGGATTGGGATTGAGTTCCGATAATTTCGATAGGCTAGTTTTAGATTCTTCTTCTGGAAGATAAATAATACCAAAATCAGCTTCAGAATACGTAATAACCATCACCTCTTCCGAAGGAGCGTACACGCGCCAATTGCCAAGAGAATCTATGGCTTGGTATGCCGAAGGAATGTGGACCGGGCTGCTCCCCACTGCTAATCGGTGATGAACTCCGGTATTGTTCCATTTCGTGTAGTCGTGCTTCCCCTTAATATGAAAGCAATCTTTCATATCCTGTGCTCCATCGTCCAGCATGAGAACCATTGGTCTAGCCACAATCTGAGAAATTTCTCCTCTTTGAAATCCACCAGCACACAAAATAAAACCTCCACCTCGGCTATAAATCTCAGGGCTACTTCCTCGTCCGTGCCCAATCAAAATCAGTCTTTCTTCTTCATTTTCCTTCCAAATTTCTGTTGGCGGACGATAATCATAAACCAAAGCCGACAATGCCTGATGATGATTATGCGGAATGTCATTCACTTCAAACACACCTTGGGTATGCTCTAAATACCAAGCTTTCATCATACTGCTAGATGCATTATCGGTAAGAGATGTATTTGTGTTACGACTCATACGTCTTCTAAACGGTGAGCTTTTTCTGAAATCTGAACTTGTTTGCATGTATTCCCAACACATTTGGTTCAGTGTTTCGGTAGCTTTCTCTTTTAGGATTGGAGAAGTGCAATAAGACTGAAGAATGAGCAAAGCACTGAGAGTATAACCTTCATATGGTTTGGAATTGAATTCGTACTGACCCGTAAGCTGCAATTCTTCTAGATTTTCTAAGAGAAATTCCTCAAGACCGTTCAGCTTATTATCGAACGTTTCGTCTTTATTTCCGTGCTCAGTGAGCCATTGATTCTTTAGATACTGAGATATATTAGTCATGAGGATATGGTTCTCAGTATCCTTCATTATCCGCATAGTTCGGGGTGTTTTTGTATGTGGCTTTCCTCCTTCTTCGATCAACAAGGTTTGCGCAATATGTTGTGCCGTTTTTGGCCACAGCAACGTTGTGTCATCCTGAAACTTGAATAAGATGGCTGCAAGAATTACGGTAGTAAAATCATAATCGCCTTTTGGATTAAGCGAACCGCTCGTTCCGCTATTGCCCCATGGGACTGACTCAAGCAGGTAATTGTTTACGAAGGTCACATCCGTGCCAGCAGCTAACTTGGCCAATAGCAAACGTTCAGGTCCGCGCTGGTCTTTTTTAGTTGGTCTAATGATTTCTTTTTCTGCAAAATGCAGGACAATTGGATGCGTGTTAAGTGCCTCTGACGAGATGGGTTCCGCACATTTATCAAATCTTGGGTAATCTGTGGTTTCTATTTTCTTAAAGCTGTTCTGCCATCTATTTCCGAAATAATAAGCGCAACCATTTAGCGAGAAGGAAATGAGTAATAGTAGGACGTATCGCATGTTTACAAATCTATAACCAATGCATTAATGCAAACGGATAAGTTAAAACCACAATATTCACGACTTGATTTTGTAAACGATTATGGTTGTAATAAAAAGCCCGGCTTATTGAGCCGGGCTTTTTTCTATCCAATTTTGATTGGGAGCGTGACTTGCGATTTCACTTTTTGCCCTCCTACTTCACCAGGATTCCATCGTGGCATTTCTTTCACCAATTTCAGAATTCGAGCCTTTAATTCCTTGTCTTTCGTTCGAAGTACTTTGATTCCTTCCAACGATCCATCTACATTAATTACAAAACGAATAACCACCTTTTCCGTCTTCCATTTTTCAGCTTCTATGGTTGAGAGCGCCAATTGCTTTATGATATAGGCTTCAAGTGCTTTTTGTCCACCCACAAACTCGGGTAGTTTTTCTGGAGATTCATAAATAAAGTCAAAATCTTCCTCCACTTCCGCAATCTCTAATTCTTCAGACGCCACTTCGTGTTTTGCCATTCGTTCATCTGCCATGCTCAAGCTAGCAGATTCAGCACTTACTCGAGAATACTCCATGTTTAGGAATTTGGACTTAGTAGCACCATAGCTTGATGAGCCCGAAACAGCCATGTCTGAAACTCCTTCTGGTAATGGAAGTGGCTGCACTACGGTTGTAGATGTGCCGTTTTTGTTTCGAATCTCAGAATCAATAGCTACAAATGAAGTGTACTGAGTGAGTAAATTGTATTGTAATCCCAGCTGTTTCACTTCTTCTGCTGCGGATGCGGATCTTCCTAAATCCGCGTAATCGTCTAATATTTGAATTCGCTTTCGAGCCCAGAGGTATTTCAATGCTTCATTATCTGCCGAAGCCAGCGCTGGAGTTATTTCAATCTCTTTCTTGTATGGACCAGCTCCATTGCTTCCTGTAATTTTCAATTTACCATACGCTGAACCTTTATATTTTCCAAAAACAACCACAGGGCGGTCTGCAAAAACATCTGGAACACTCATTGGCTCAACGTCATAAACTTCTAACCCAGCAAAGTCTATATCAATATTGGTAAGCACGGGTGATTGGATGTAAGTCTTAAACTTGGCTGCTCCTTTCTTCGCATCACGGTCGTTGGTGAGAACAAACGGTTCTCCCTTTCCTGCATGAGCTAAACCTTCAATCAAAAACCGATTCACGCTGCTGCCTATTCCAAAAGTGAAGAAATTAGCTTCTCCCAAATTGTTTCTAATCAGGTCAATTGCTTCTTTATCCACAGAAACATAACCATCTGTAGCTATTACCATTGTTCTCGAAACGCCTATTTCATGCGGCATTTTTAACGCTTCTTTAAGGGCAGGAAGCAACTGGGTCCCTCCTCCTCCATTTTGCTTGCTTATCAGAAGCATTGCCTTTGCTATGTTTTGCTCTGTGGCAGGGAGTGACCTTTCAGATAAAACGGCATTTCCACTTGCAAACAACAGCACGTTAAAGCGGTCTATCGGGCGTAAATCGCTCAGCAATTCTTTCATAAGGGTTTTAGAAACATCCAACGGAAAACCGTGCATTGAACCAGATACGTCTACGATAAAAACATACTCTCTTGGTGGAATGTCTTCCAGCAAAACTTTCTTTGGAGGCTCAAGCATGGCAACAAAGAAGTTTTCGTTTTCACCCTCAAAAAGCAAAACGCCCGATTCAACTTTACTTCCTCTTAATTGGTAATCTATTATCACATCTTTATTTCCTCCAGCTAATTCCTTCAACCCCGAACTAAAAGATGCTTTAGTTGGGCCGTTAAACTTAATGTCGAGGTTGTGAGTATTGCAGCTTGCCTTTTTAATTGGCATTCCTGCATTGATGGTTCCTGATATCTTGAACGAGTAATGAGGATCTTCTCCTTCAGATTGATACGGATTTGAAACCCAATTTTCGTTGGCAGAGGCCATTGCCATACCTGGGTCTCCGTGGTATCTTGGTCCAACAACTGTTGGATAGACAAAACTGTAAACCCCATCGGTCGGAACTAGTAATTCCGTGTATAAAAGTTCAACTTTAAGCGTGTCTCCAGGCATAATATTAGATACGTTCATCTGAAAAACATTCGGACGTTCTTGTTCTAATAAAGAGGCTGTTTTACCTTGGCTTTTGGCCTGTTCGTAAGCGGCTCTAGCTTTTGCAGTTTCGTTTATCACAGCCTTAATTCTTCGTTCTCCTATTTGCATTGTCATGCCATGCACTGCTGCATTTGTAGATGCGGGGAACACGTAAATAGCCTCAATTGGACTTTCGCCATTATTCACATATACCTGCTCAACCTTCACATTGGCAATTACTCCACTCACGTTTACGGTCGCTTCTGTGTGCTTTAAGGGAATCTTGTCCAGTTCTGGCGAATCACTGTTCACCATTAAATATGGAGAACCACACTTTTCAATGTCAGCATCAAATTTTGGAGAATACTTAGATTTAAAGCCGTCTGCTTGAAGAGATAGAATTGCGGCCAATATGATGGTAGCCAATGGGGCTATCATAAATTGTTTGGAGGGTTTCCAGATGTTCTTGATTTTCATGACGTTAGGATTATAGGTTAAAACTTAACTTTGTGTAAAGGGCACTTAAACCCAATTCTGTTCTTAGGATGCAAGCCCAAAACATATTCCATAAAACCTTTCCTATAAATTTTCGTCAAGAGGTTTGATGTTCTCCCTAAATAGCAATAACAGACAGGGCCTTTCTGATAGCGAGCTGATAGAGCGCTATAAGTACTCGTACGACAAAGCTTATATAGGCGAACTATTTCAGCGCTATTCTCATATGCTTTTTGGAGTAGGCTTAAAGTATTTGCAAAACGAAGACAAAGCCAAGGATATAGTAATGGACGTCTTTGAGAAGGTTTTAAACGACCTTAAACGCCATGAAGTAGAGAACTTTAGGACTTGGGTTTATAGCGTTACCAAAAATCAGTGCCTAATGGAACTGAGGAAAGACAAGCGCCATGAAGCAAGATTGGAAGACTACCAGCATTTTACAAAAGAGATTGTGGAATTCGATCTTCCAGAGCATCTGAACGGAGAAAGCGAAGCCGAAACAGATGCCAAATTGACCCGCGCTATGAAAGCGCTTAAAAAAGAGCAACGAGATTGTATTCGATTGTTTTATTTCGAGAAGAAATCTTATGAAGAAATTGAATCTCAAACAGGATATTCCTACAAAGAGGTAAAAAGCTTCCTGCAAAACGGGAAACGAAATCTGAAAATTCAGCTGAACAAATTAGATGAGTGAGAAGACTTACATACAGGATGATTTTGGCAATCAGATTCAGCTGTTAGACAGCTACGGGAATCTGTCCATCGAAGTCATTATGCTTTATACTGAGGATAAGCTCACCTCTACCGATAGAAAAATTGTAGACGATTTTGCCGCCACGGATAAAATGTCGAAAGATGCGTTGGAAGGTTTCGCACTGACATCGAACGCTGGTAAAACTCGATTTAATCTTGGCGAATTAAACGCAGGAATTCAAAAACAATCTGGTGCAAAAGCTGTAGCAACTTTTCCTATAGCACAAGACGAGTTTGATTACCGAAAACTAGCAGCTGCCATCGCATTACTAATTGTCATTGGTGGAGGAACATTCTTTGTCTCCAACTATTTCGGCAAAACAGAACTGGCTGAAAATGTGGTAAAAGAAGAGCCGAGTACTTATAAGCTGAAAGAAGCACCCGTTTCAATACTGGTTGAAAGTGATTCTGCTAATTCTGTAGAGGAAGAAACGAATGTTAGAACTTCTGAAGTATTAGATACAAAGCAACTTCCGCAGCCCGAAAAGGCAAAATCTGAAGCTATTGTGATTGAAGAAGTTGAATTGATGGACTCTGAGGCTGAGCTTGAAGAAATAGCAGAAGTGCTCATTGAAAATGCGTCAGACATTCGTCAAATGCCCGGAAGAGGAAACGCTTCTGTTACAACTGAAGCGGCTGGCGTACAAGAATCTATTGGTCAGATTCAAACTGTATCATCCAAGGATGATTTTGCAGCCGATGAAGTAGTAGAACTTGCCGTACTTAAGTCGGAAGAACAAGCACGAAAAGAATTGGAATCTGTTTCTCGTGAGCAATTGGCCAAAGCATCTAATGTAGAATCAGAACGAAAAAGAAAGATTCAGGAATCTTCTAGATTGGCAGCCGCTGAGGAAAGTAGTTTTGCTGACCGAGATATAGCTCAAGAAGCTTCAAGAAACAATCGGCAAGAAACGGCTGCTGAAACTGTTTCAAATACCGAGACAAGTGCCAAATTTCCTGGAGGAGATATTGAGATGTACAAGTTCATTGAAAATCAAAAACGGTACACTGCTGAAATGGCAAACCAAAATTTAAATGGGGTTATTATTGTCCTATTTGAAATTGATAAAGATGGTTCTGTAAATAAGCCAGAAATTAAGTCTGGGGTTAATGGTCCTCTAAACGCGGACGCACTGAGAGTAGTGTCAGCAATGCCCAAATGGCAGCCTGCAAAAAGGCCAAACGGCAATCCAGTAAAATCTGCTAGAACAGTAGTAATAAGGTACGGAAACGACTAATTCTGAACTGATTTTAGTCTCTGATTACGTGTACTACTCCTTTGTACTCGTGTCTGTCCAAATCGGCATATTCTCTGAACTTAATAAAGTAAACATAGGTGCCTACAGGAACTTGTTTTAGGGAGAACATATTAGTTCCATCCCACTTTTTGGAGTAATTGCCTGTCTGCCAAACCATTTTTCCCCAACGGTCATAGATAAACATATCGTAGCTCTCAAGCTCAATTCCTTCTCCTTGTGGAAAGAAATAATCGTTGATGCCATTCATTCCAGGTGTAAAGGAGTTTGGAACGTACACCAACAACATGGGGTCAATATTCACATATCTGTAGGTAGTATCAACACAATATCCGTTGGAGGATAATAACTGAACCAAATAATCCCCTGCTCTATCGTAATGGAATCTTGGGTCACGCTCGTTCGAAGATTCTCCATTGCCGAAGAACCATGTCCATTGAGAGGTACCATTTGAATTATTCAAGAATTGAACTTCTTGATCTAGCAATGTTTCTCCTTCAATTCTATAATCAAAATCAGAAGTTGGATAAGGCAAATCATCAGAAACTACTACAAACGTTGAGTCTTTACACCCATTGGCATCGGTAACTACAACTTCATACGAACCTGCTGCTAAGCCGTAATGAACTCCTGTATCCACGCCATCTGGCTTCCACATATATGCGTATGGTGGTGTTCCTAGCTCTACATCAATAATTGCAGCCCCTTTTCCTTGTCCACACGTATCAGTTAAATAACGCTGATTTAAGGTTAACGATGGAGGCTCGGTTAGTATGAACGTTTCTAAAAGCCCACAACCGTTAGCATCCGTAATTGTAGCTGTAATCGTTCCTTGTGAAAGACTTGTTGCCGTATTTCCAGTTTGTGCATTCGAATCATCCCAAATAACTGGAGCGTAGGGAGTGGTACCTCCCGTTATCTGAGTAATGGTTATTGCACCATCAGCCCCTAGATAACATGAAATAGGTGTAACTGTTGATTCTGCATTCAAAGGTTCAGGTTGGAACAACTCAACCGCGTCAGTGGTAATGCAGCCATTGGCATCAATTACATCGACAAAGTAAATTCCAGTACTCAATCCTTGAAATGTGTAAAGACCAGCATTTGCCCCAGACGCTAATGGAACTCCAAAAACGTCCGAAAGAAAATATTCATAAGGCGAAAGTCCACTTTGAGAAGCTGCTATTTCACCATCGCTGTTTTCAAAGCAATTCAAATCTTGCGGTACTAGCGTCATTACTAGTGGTTGTGCAGGCTGCGTAATTGTAATTGTTGTTGCGGCCGCACACCCAGTAGCATCTTGGGTGGCAACATTATACGTACCCGTTACAAGACCAGTAAGCGTTTCTACTCCCTGACTTGCCTGATTTATCTGCACAGGAGTTTGAAATGCGTCAGTCCAAACGATATCATATGGAGAAACTCCATTCGAAACAGTAAGTGCAGCAGCCCCATCACTTCCGCCAAAGCATATATTATCCGTAATTACAAAATCCATACTCAGACCAGCACCATCAGCAATGGTAAAAGGTGCGGCAACCGTACATCCATTCGCATCTGTCACTGTCACTAAATAGTCTCCCGCTAGAAGTGCATTCGGGTCCTCCCCAGCCCAATCAATCGTGTAGGGCGGAGTTCCACCAGATGGAACATCCACAGCAACTCCATCACCCAAACCTGGGCAAGATGTTTCTGTTACATTAACCAAAACTGCCAATACGGTCGGCTCGGTAATATCAATCTGACCTGTCACCTCGCAACCATTGGCATCTGAAACGGTACCGGAATAAGGTCCAGGGCATAAGTTTGTGATGCCATTGCCAATGGCGCCATTGCTCCAAGTAATTGTTATCGGTGCCGCTCCACCTTGAACGACTACATCAGCTGTTCCATCACAAGCGGCATTACAAATGACATCTGTAGAACTAAAAACAGCTGTTGGACCTGGATTAACCGTTACCTGAAGTGTGGTCTGTGCAGCACAACCATCAGCGGTTAGAACCCCAAGGGAAACAGGAAAGGTTCCGGCTGAAGGAAAGATGTATGATGCATCAGTAGAAATAATTGTATCACCTGGCATCGGCACCCAAGCACTACCAACAAGAACACCGCCATTACCACTAGATGTGTTCGTAAAATCTGTTGTATTCCCCTCACATACAGTGGTAAATGTAAAATCGGGAATTGGAGAAGGTGAAACTGTGACATTCTGCGTTTCTACAGGCGATGGGCAGCCGTTTTCTGTAACTTGAAGCGTAACTGTTTGAGCCCCAGATGTTGCCCATGCGACCTGATATGGTCCTTGACCACTGCCACTGACAACTATTCCAGTTCCGAAATTCCATGCATAAGTTGCTGCGGGTGTTCCGTTTCCACTATACGTGATTGTTGCAGGTGCACCAATACAAACCGCTGAGCCAACATCAAATGTTGCAGTAGCGCCTGTAAGTATATCTACCGTAACAGATTCTTGAGCACTGCAAGAGTACCTATCTACAACAGCAACATCGTAAATGGTTGTTTGAGGTGGAGTTACCGTAATGGCAGCTGTTACTTCGTTTGTGGACCAAGCATATTGATAAGGAACGGACCCTAGCAATGTGGAAGCTGTAAGTGTGACTGGGATACCTGCGCACACATTATTGTTACTCGCTACCACAGTTATCTCGGGACACAGGTTCACCTCGATGACCGAAATACTGTTATCGTCACAATTGAGGTCGTTCCATAGGCCGCCAGGATAAATTTGAACACATTGCTCACCATTCTGACAATCAGAATCGCATGAACCAAATATTCCAGTGTTCCCATATCCGCTATTGTTCGGTTCTCCCCCCGCCCAATTCTGAAAAATATTCGGATTACCGTTGGAAGGAACAAAAGGCCCCGTGGTACCATCGCTAGCATAAAATGTAGTTGCACCAGCACCAGAACGTTGGTAACCTATCCAAATGGTAGCTCCGTTATATACACTCGCATCAATAGCCGCAGAAACATTTGCATTTTCTGCAGCATCGTTCATTACCACCAAATTTGCTCCAAGTGTAGCCGCTGCGGCTTGTGCTTGGCCTGCTTGCTGAGAGTTGGGATTAACGAAATATAAGCTGCATGGTTGACCTTGGACATTCAATGGAACATATCCTGCTCCTTGAAAAGCAGCCATGATTCCAGGAATATCGCATGTTGGAGACTGGGCTGAAACCGTCAAAAACAAGCAATTCAATAAAATGAACAAAACAGAAGTCTTGCTAATAAGCTCAGAAAAAGATGAAGGCAAGAAAATAGGAGTTTTCATTTGCGAGCATGAATTACGATAATCGAAACTTAATAACCTTGTATTACCGCTTCAATTTTTCAACATCAAGACGCTTGGTCTACTTTTCAGTTGCTCATTGAGTTAATCTCTGATAACGTGTACTACTCCTTTGTACTCGTGTCTATCCAAATCAGCATATTCTCTGAACTTGATAAAGTAAACATAGGTGCCTACAGGAACTTGTTTTAGGGAGAACATATTAGTTCCATCCCACTTTTTGGAGTAATTGCCTGTCTGCCAAACCATTTTTCCCCAACGGTCATAGATAAACATATCGTAGCTCTCAAGCTCAATTCCTTCTCCTTGTGGAAAGAAATAATCGTTGATGCCATTCATTCCAGGTGTAAAGGAGTTTGGAACGTACACCAACAACATGGGGTCAATATTCACATATCTGTAGGTAGTATCAACACAATATCCGTTGGAGGATAATAACTGAACCAAATAATCCCCTGCTCTATCGTAATGGAATCTTGGGTCACGCTCGTTCGAAGATTCTCCATTGCCGAAGAACCATGTCCATTGAGAGGTACCATTTGAATTATTCAAGAATTGAACTTCTTGATCTAGCAATGTTTCTCCTTCAATTCTATAATCAAAATCAGAAGTTGGATAAGGCAAATCATCAGAAACTACTACAAACGTTGAGTCTTTACATCCGTTGGCATCGGTAACTACAACTTCATAAGAACCTGCTGCTAGGTCGTAATGAACTCCTGTATCCACGCTATCTGGCTTCCACATATATGCGTATGGTGGTGTTCCAAGCTCTACATCAATAATTGCAGCCCCTTTTCCTTGTCCACATGTATCGGTTAAGTAGCGCTGATTTAAAGTTAACGGTGGAGGATTATCGAATTCGAACTCGACATCCAACAAACAACCATTAGCGTCAACAACCGTGGCGGTAATTGTTCCTGGCATTAAATCAATTGCTGCATTTCCAGTTTGAGAAGCTGGATCGTTCCAAGCAGTCTGACCGAAAGGCCCTGTTCCTCCGCTTATAGATGTGATTGAAGCAGTTCCTTCATTTCCATTGAAGCATAATACTGGGCTAGATGCTACCTCTAATTCAATTTGATCTGGCTCAAATAACTCTACATCATCTGTTACAGCGCATCCTTCATCATCCGTTGCTGTTACAAAGTAAATTCCTGCATCTAATCCTTGAAAAACATAATCGGCTGGATTGGCCGTGGCTTGCACAGGATTTCCAAAAACATCAACAATCTCAAAATAGTATGGAGGCGTTCCGCTTTGAGAAACCCCTACTTCTCCATCTGCGCTCTCAAAACAGTTTAGGTTTTGAGGACTTAAGTAAAGCTCTAATGGTGTAGCAGGTTCAGTTACTGTAATCGATGTTGTAAGGCCACATCCAGCGGCATCTTGTGCTCCAACCAAGTAACTACCCGCTGAAAGGCTATCTAGCGTAGCACTTCCATTATTCTGAGGGTCGATTTGCAACACATTTGCAAAAGCGTCTGTCCAAGCCACGTCAAACGGAGCAGTTCCTCCGCTAACAGTGATGTTTGCAACTCCAAGCGTACCTCCAAAACAAAGGTTATCGGTGATTACAGCATCAATTGTCATTGGTAATGCAGGTTCAAGTTCGGCAGTTGCAACAGCGTTACAACCGCTTCCATCCGTTGCATTTACGGTGTACATTCCTTCTATTAAACCTGTAAAAGTGTAGGGTCCGTTTGTAGAAGGACTAGTTTCTAATACTCCTCCAATGTTGGAAATTTCGTAGACCCAAGGCCCCGTTCCCATGCCTGTTGCTTCAACAGAACCATCACCCATTCCAGAGCATGAATTGTCAACTTCAACCAAAACTGGAGCTGGACAACAATCGTAATAAACCGTAGCGTTCGGAATTCTCGGAGCGTAATCCGTTCCAAATGCGTAATCCTTTCCAGTTCCTTCAAATATTTGAATGTTTCCATCATCCGAATACAACGCACCAACAGCGGTGCCATTCGTATAATCTAAATTGGCAGCTCCTCCAGTATCAGTGATATAGAATGCGTATGTCTGCCCTTGAGGAACAGCCACAGCTAACACGATTGGTATTGAAGTTGGTACATCCACTCCATTTCCTACCATACCGTTTGCAGTTCCAGCTAAAGTCCAGGCTCCGGCATTTCCTTCAAAGCCAACATGCGTTCCTGCCTTATAGTAAATCTCAATGTTGTAAGGAGTGATGGTTTCCCCCATGTTATGGTCGAAACCAGTAATTGTGACGTCCACCAACGCGGTAATGTCAAACATAATTCCGTCCTGCCCATTGTTCTCTGCATATAGCGTTGTTAACGGAGCGCATTGCGAAAATGCGTACACAGGCAAAAACGTAGCTAGAAAGAAGAATACGAAAGATACTTTTGAAAAGGAAGGGTTAATCACAGTACGCTATTAATCGGGTGCACAAATATCATTTATTGAAGGCTTTGATTTTAAGTTCAATCTGACCTACAAAATACAAAACGCTATTTCTACAAGTGGTTGCCTCCAAAGTACATATTAACAGCTGAGTTGAAAATGTGAAACTTAAGTTCAGATAAATTCTGAACTGCACATAAACATGTTGATTGGCAACCTTCGATCAAAACCGTGTTTTTCTAAGTATGGGGATGAAAGTTTGGCTGATAGCAACTGCGCTTGTAATGAATGGTCTTGGTGTTTTTGCACAAGAAGGCTTTGACCATTACACCAATTACTACGCGGTAGAAGGTGGCATCATTGCTTCATCTAGTGGCCTTGGGTTTGGCCCAACTTTCTCCGTTTACCGCAGCGGGCACAAGATTGATGCTGGCTTGGGAATTAAATTCTATGATGTGTGGAAAGATGGGCCTGGGATATTGGGTACCTACTTGGGATACAAGTTTTACCCAAATCAAAGGAAGAACAACTTTAGCCTCTACTTCGGGTACCATAATGTATTCTCTAGCCACAATACCAAGAAACGACTCCCCATTATCTATGACGAGGTAGCCGACAAACGCCTCTCGCCTACCTACAGTTTTATACTAGAGAATTTGGTTGGAATAGGTTTCGACTTTCAGATGGGAAACAAGTTTATCTGGTTTACAGATTTTAGCGTTGGTGCCGTTTTAGAATGGAACGAATTTTCCGACAATGAAACCCGCATGGAGGTTCGCTCTACGGGGCTTATTAGAACAGGGATAGGATATATAGTTGGCTCGAAACGAGCTAAGTAGAGTCGCCATGCTGGCGTCTCTTCATGCTGGCGTCTCTTCATGCTGGCATCCTTATTGAATTCAGACGCAAAGCATGGCGTCTCTACGTGACCGAAAACAATTCATCTTCCATCCAATTTATTGGGTTGTTCAGGATGTAATATTCAATTATTTGATGCGAATTAGAATTACGGATAATATGGTCGTGAAATCTGGTCTGCCATTCGAAATCTGCTCGCATAGATCGTGCCTGTACCGTAACGGCAGATTTAAATCCACGGACAATTGATGAGAGGTTTTTTGATTGTGGAATAAAGGCATTTTTAAAATCCGTAGAGACGCCATGCTTGGCGTCTCTTTGCGGCCTCGTGTCTCCTTCTGGAATAGCGCTTCCTTCTGGTATCCTGTTTTCGGATGGTACTGAGACGCCAAGCATGGCGTCTCTACCAGAATTAAATTCATTATCATCAATTGTAACAATAGCATGAAAATGATTGGGCATAATAACGAATGCTCCCAAATGTATATTCATATCAGAACGGATATCCGATGTTTTCAACCATTCTGATTCTACGATTCGGCCTATTTCGGATAATTGCATTTCGCCCTTCAAAACATTACCGAAAAAATGGTGCCTGTCTTTGGTGCAAATGGTGATGAAATAATTGGCGGACCAAGCGTAATCCCAACTAGGTCTGCGGGCAGGAGGAATACGATATTTATTACGGAATTTGTCGGTCATGGCGTTCCACCAATAAAAATATGATTTCTACCGTGAGACGCCATGCTGGCGTATCAATGTTAAGGAGACGCGAAGCATCGCGTCTCTACAAAACCCATATTTGGTATTCCCAACGCCACAATACGGCTTTCGGGTACTACACCTGAAATACCAAGGGTTAGCCTGACAATACGGAGAGCCGCACTGAGATTACCGAGGGTGGCACATAGATAACCAAGGACTATCCCTCAAATACTAAGGAAGGCTCCCAGTATTCTGTGGGTCATACAGGTAATACTTACACTCAACCCTACATTACTGAGGAGTGCTCTGGCTATTGTGATGGTTTCACCCAGAATACCAAATGGCTCCCTTGAAACACGTAAAATGAAAATTTAAATACCAAGTGTCATATTCGTAAAACCGAAAATTATTCTAGCAAAACTAAAAGTCATTTTTGGAAAACCAATATTGG
>CALCGD010000148.1 GCA_937900875.1 uncultured Flavobacteriales bacterium | reverse complement strand
GGGAATAGTTGTCTGCAGTGATAAGATACGATAAGGTCGAATGATTTAGAGATTGAATTTGATTGATCCTTTACACTTAATCCGGTGACCTTGGGCCTTACACTAGTTAATTCAGATTCAGATCCAGGAGAACAGTGGACGGTTAATTCTGCAAATTCCGAACATTTATGTTGCTCGAAAAGTGACCTGAAATGATCTATTTGGAAGCCTATATCGGATATGAGCAGAATTCTAGTTTTCATAAATGTGCCTTTTGGATGGCAAAGCATCCACCGTTTATAAGTTTTTGAGAATTATTGAGCAGATTTTTGCCGTGTCATCGTTATCCTGATCGGAAGATAACGGTAAACAGAGTATTCGTTCGGAGACACTTTCTGCAATCGGCATTGTGGTATGATTACGTAAATATGGAAGTTTGTTTAACGAAGGATAGAAATATCGTCTCGGAAATATATTGGCCTCATTTAAGGCATCTTTCACTTCTAATAAAGACTGTTCTGATTGTAGAAGAACAGGATAGTATGAGTAATTGTGCGTTACGTTTTCGGCAATGCTCATTCTAGCAATCCTCAATTCATCTATTAGTAATGAGTCATACAACTCTACTGTATTTCTTCTATTGGCTATAATTGATGGCATATGAGGTAGTACGCATAACCCTAAAGCAGCATGAAACTCTGAAACTTTACCATTCACGCCTAATCCATAGAAATCCTCAGGTCCATTGTGCCCAAAGTTTCCTAGGTACGAAATTCGATGTGCTAGTTCTTCATTTTGACTGATAATGGCTCCGCCTTCTCCAGAATGAAAGACTTTTGTAGCGTGAAAACTAATAGTTGAAATGTCGCCATACGTTAATACTGAACGACCGTTAATTTTTACGTCAAAAGCATGAGCAGCATCGTATATTACCTTCAAATTGTGCTTGGTTGCAATTTCTTGAATTTGTTCCACTGCGCACGGGTTGCCGTAAACATGTGTGGCCAATATGGCTGAAGTACGGTCAGTAATTGCCGCTTCAATCTTGTCAGGATCAATGCAATAGTCGCTCGCTCTGATGTCAACAAAAACGGGCGTACACCCTTCCCAAACAATTGATGAAACAGTTGCCACATAAGAAAAAGGAGTGGTTATTATTTCGCCTTTTAATTCAAGTGCTTTTATTGCTATTTGAATTGCAATTGTACCATTAGTAGCAAGTTGAAGATGCTTGACATCAAGGTGGGATTTGAGATTATTTTGAAGTAAGGTGGCTTTTTCTCCATAATTGGTAAGCTGACCTGATTCCCAAATTTCCTCAACCAAATTTTGATACTCCGCTAAAGAAGGTAAATGAGTTTTCGTAACGTTTATTCTTTTGGCCATTCTACGTATCAATAAAGTTTGCCAAATGCTTTGCATTCAAAAAACGATTCTATCAAGGATAATGATTTTCCCACTTCAAGTGACTTTTTAGACTAAAGATTACCGTCTTCTGCGCATTTCGTACAGTAGTTTGGCAACTCCAATTCTTATAATTCGATTATTGAAGAAACGCAAAGGATTAGTGTCAATATAATGACCATAGCTATGCCCAATGAATTCCGAATACGGATTAAGGTGACCACCACCATCCAATAAATTTATAGTCACATTAGCTTTCCAAGCTGAATAAACCAAAGAAATTTGATCTCGTCTAGACCAATTTTCAACCTCTTTCCACCAAACGGTCTGAAGCGCGCTCCCAAAGTATTCTGACGGAACAGTCACCATTATCCCCGTTTCATTAAGCCTATTGTTGGACGGATAACCCTCAAGGAAGTAGCGCGCTACTTGAACCAAAATTCGCAACGCATGATCTTTTTTCTGCCGTACAATCGATACAGCTTCTAAGTACAGGCAATACCGATTATGATGAAAAACAGAAATGGTTTTAGCCTTGCTGTCAGCTATTAATTTATTGAATTGAGCAAGGTCTAGTTTAATACTTATGTCATGCCAAACCGCTAAATCATACTTTTCTATGCCCGGAAAGCCACAAATTTTGACCTTCCTAGCGTTTTTGGCAACATCCTTAAACTCGGGATTAACAATCGAAATTTGGTACAGGTCGCTTTTTAGATCCTCGTTGTCTGTTATACAGAAAAAATCCACATTACTTTCTAAGCTAGAAAGATTGCTGGGCGATTGCAACTCTCCCTTGCCGCCAAACACAGACGTATAAACAGCAATCTTCAAAAAGCCTTAACTGATGAGAAATGGAACCAAAGTGTTTGGAATAACATTAAACTGTATCCATAAATGTTTTTTCTACCTGATGAAACAACAATAGTCCAATAAATAGAACAATCAAAATAAAGCTCCCGCTGTAAATTAAATCAATCAATGAAACGGTTCCAGCACCTGTAAAGCCCAATCTAAAAGCTTCAAGAATGGGAGCAATAGGATTAAATCTTGTAAACCAACTGTAGCTATCTGGTACAGCTGACACTGGATAAATAACCGGACTAGCATACATCACCAATGTGATTCCGAAGCCAATAAAGTTCTTGAGGTCACGATATTTGGTTGTAAGAGCGGAGACAATAATTCCGATGCCCAATGAAAGGCTACTCATCATAAGCACCAAGATGGGAAAAGCAAAAATCCATTTCGTAAAGTGAAGGGTGTTCTCCTCGAAAACCATGTAGTAACCTAAAAAGGCCAAAAACATCAGCATTTGAATGCCAAACTTGAACATACTGGAAATAACAGTGGAAATAGGAGCAATCATCCTTGGGAAATACACTTTGCCGAAAATTGCGGCATTTCCAGTAAATGTGTTAGATGTTGCAGTAAAGCTGGTTTGAAAGTAACCCCAAAGAGTCGTTCCTGCCATGTAGAATACCGGCTTGGGTATGCCATCGGTATCCATATTTGCTATGGTGCCGAAAACGAAATTGTAGGCGATGACAGTGAAAATTGGAGCAAGAAAAAACCAAAGCGGACCTAAAACCGTCTGTTTGTAAACGGCCACAATGTCCCGTCTCACAAAAATCATAACCAAATCTCGATAGGCCCAAATTTCCTTTAGCGGAAGATGAAGCCAATTTGATTGGGGTTTAATTACCAGCGACCAATTTTCTTCTTGTTTTGCCATTTGGTGTTGCCGCAAAGATAATATTATGAGGTCCCTAGCGCATGGTATTTGAGTAGACTAAATATGCGAATCGATGCCATGATGTGAGGGAGAAAGGTTTGTTTGATAAGGCTTTAAATGCAAGCCTAATGGATTTATTGGGCTCGTTTCGGTTCAACATAGAGCTCGCCTCTCTGAACAGTAAATCGGTTGAATTTGCTTCAATATGCAAAACCCATCTCTTTTTGAGCTCAGAATCGGAATCTAATAGGTCAATTTGATTGTCAATAACAGACGCTCTCAATTCGGTCTGAATGTCGAAGAAATAGTACTTAAGTGGATTGGTGTTTAACGCATGACTTTGAGCTTCATGCTGACGATAATTGTAAAGCACCGCATCAATGTGTTTGCCTTCTCCACCGCGTGAAAGATTAAACAACCAATGGTAGTCCTCCCCACCTATGTCCGTGAAAAATGGGTGATACCCTCCAACTAATTCTAGTATCTTTTTTCTCACGAATAGAGTTGCGCAGCATACAATTGGTTGGTAGCTGGGGTCTTTAGCATATTTCGTGAAATCTACGAGGCTAATATGCTCAGTTTGTTCCTTTAAATCGGAAGATGAACGAGTGAAATTTGAGGTGATGAAATCTAACTCTGGGCGTTTTTCGAATTGCCCTAAACAGATTTCTAAACGGTTCGAAACGCAAGTGTCATCAGCATCCTGAAAAGTGATAAAATCTCCTTTGGCAAGGTCGAATAAATGATTGCAAGACGATAAATAACCTTGGTTTTTGGTTTCGTTAAAAACCTTAATTCTTGAGTCGTTTAATGTTTTTAAAATGGTGCCTGTTGAGTCTGTACTACCATCATTCAGAATTAGTAATTCCCAGTTTTGGTGGGTTTGATTTCTGATGGAGTCGATAGCAGCCAAAATGTACCTTTCTGCATTGTATGCTGGCATTAAAACGCTAACTAAACTATTGTGGCTCATCGATTTAACAGTTTTTCTGAAGCAATGCGTGCTTTCCATAGAAGTTTTTCGGAAGAAGATAATCGAGAGCCATTTTCTACAACCTCAAAATATTGTTGGCATAATTTCGAATTAGCTGCTTCATAAGCGTCAATCATTAAATGCCAGGAAAAATTAGATAGCAATTCATGGGGGTTTAAATTGCTGGCAGACTGATAAATAATTCCATCAGGAACCAGATGCTTTCTAAAAAAGTCTTGTAGCACATTGGGTAAATCAAACTGAGATAAAAGCCCATGATAAAGACTATATTTTTCAGCTTTCATTTCTTGGTATAATAAACTCGATTTGCTGTTAGGGTGCACTAAAAAATGAGCTACAACTGAGTCAATACTTAGGATGTTTTTTTGACCATGTAGTAGAAGAAATCGGAACCACAAATCCATGTCCATGCATAAGTGTAAGTCTTCATTCAATCCACCTAGGGCAACCACATCTTTGGTTTTGTAGAAAACAGAAGGTTGACTCATGCTATAGTTGCCCAACGTTGCTTCCAAACTCTCCCAAATTCGAGCATTTCCAATGGCAATTTCCTTACCGGAAGTATCCACATGCCTGCATTTTCCAACTACAATTTGGGTAGTTGGATTCGTTCTATGTTTAACCTCTGTTAAAGCATTAGGGAGAAGAAGATCATCTGCGTTTAACCAATTGAAGAACTTGCCCGAAGCGAGTTTTAGGCCCTTGTTAATTGCGCTGCTTTGGCCAGCGTCTTTTTCGCTTACCCAATACGCAAGCTTGCTTTGGTGCTTCCGGATAATTTCTAATGTACCATCTGTGCTACCTCCATCTATAATGATGTGTTCAACATCAACTTCCTGATTTGCCACCGACAAAATGCAAGCTTCTATGGTTGAAACCTGATTCAAAATGGGAGTTACAATTGAAAAATCAGCCATTAATCATGTTAAGATAATGTCCAAGATACGTATCGGTCATGGCTTCTATTGAGGTAGGAATTGGCAGTTTCTCAGTGTTTTTACTCTCATCAATCGTATTTGTAGCAGCTACGATACTATCCGTTAATGCATCAGAATCTTTAGGAACGCAGAGCCAACTTTTCTCCATGTTGCTAAGCAATTCCGGGATTCCTCCAACCAAGCTTGCAACCACTGGTTTGTTGAATAAATGCGCTTCCAAAATGGCCAATGGTGCGTTGTCTTGCATGCTGGCATGAATAACAAATAATGCAGAATTAATGTAGGCCATCACGTTATCAGCAGACTGACGTTCTACCTGGAATAATGTGCCATTTGCGGTTTTGGTTACTGAATTTGAAGATGCTCCAATACAAACTAAATCGATTGGCGAACTCAAAGTGACATTTGCTTTTTCCCATGCGGATTTCAGTGTTTCGAAATCTTTGTAGGGATTTGTTTCTGGCTTATTAGAAATGAAAAGAGCGTAGCGTTTTGAAACAATTTCAATCTTCGAACCAACAATTTTAGTTATTCCATTCGGGACCAAATAAGGCCTCTTATTATGCTTGAAAAAGAATCGTTCACGCATCCAATTACTAGGCGCTGTAAAGCGTATTTGGCTTCCATTTACAAGTTCGTTCCTGCCTGATAGTTGTGTTTTCCAGTCCTTGTAATCCAATAACGATAAACCACTTGCTTCTAACAGAAAAGGGTGGCTTACACTGCCGGTGGTAAGCCAGCTGTCGTGCAAAGTCCAGAGGACTTTTGTCGTTTTAGAAAGTTCGGTCAAGTCTTTTAAAGAGACGTTGGTTCCGTGTAAATTGTGAACATGAATGACGTCAGGTTTGAATTCCAAAACCTGCTTCATCCAATCATTAGAAAGAAGTTTGATTTCGTTTTCATCTGATTTCTTGGTCGAAACAAACAGGTGAGATTCGTGTCCAAGCAACAACAATTGGTGATGAATACTAAGTGATATTTTCTCAGCCCCACCGCCAATATCCGTTGTGTTGATAAGAATGATTCTCAACTTTTGTGCAGAAGAATTTCCAGTCGATTCGAAGTTGAAGTGTGAATTATATGCTTTTGTATTACTCTTTTGAGCAAGAAACAATTCCATCTCGTACTCTCGGCTTATTTCCAGCGCAACAGGCCCGTTGTTTAACGATTCAGAGAAGGTATCATTGACCAGCCACTTAGGTTGATGAGGAGTATGAGTTCCGTCCTCATCAAACCCAATGTTTTCCACTAGGTTTTTGCAAGGAACCACGGCTGCTCCACCTAGCATGAGTATATGTGCGTTCCATTGATAGTCCCAAGTGTCTATTGTTCCAGCTGCAGATTTGCTAGTCAAATCCTGCCTTGTTTTAGATAACTGGGTAGGGCCAAAAGCTTTCTCAAAACCAGAATCAGCTTCGAAAGCTAATAGCCTTGGAAGCTCAGGGTTAAAACGCTTCCATCTAGTTTTCCAGGTAGCCCATCCCCAAATGTGACCAATTCTTGAGAAAAAATGACTGTCCTTAGCATCCCAATGACCCAGTGGGTTGTTCCCACTAATCATTTGAACATAATCCTCGTTTCGGTATTGGTGTAACAATTCTGTACAGAAACTGAAAAACGTTGCATTGGGCAAACAATCATCTTCTAAAATTATTCCTTCGTCTACCTGAGAGAAAAACCAATTTATGCCGTTAACAACAGCTTTTTTGCAACCTGAGTTTGTAGATGAATGCTGTCTTTTTACAATGATGGAATCAAATTCAGCCAAGGCCGAATTCACCAATTTCACTTTTTCTTTATCCGCAGAGTTTTTGGGTCCGTCTTGAGAAACGTAAATCTGCGTTGCCCCGCATTCTTGCAGGCGAGTGAGGACGCGTGTTAATTGCGTTGGTCGATTGTAAGCCAATAAAAGAACTGGCGTATTCATTCTCAACTTTGGCTGATTGAAAAGTTGGAAATAATAGGCCCTTGAATGGAGTCCGGATTATGAAATCCATGTGGATTAAAAGCTGGCACTAAGAAAGATGCAGCATTCGACAGCCATTCTAATTGCTGTTCATTTTGACCGATATAAATTGAGATTGAATAATTACCAGGCTTTAGTTGGTGTTCAAATTTCACTTCAATCTTTGCTGTTGAATCTTCTGGAGTGATATCGCAATTGATAAAGCGATTGCTGAAATGGTAAAGAGAAATTCCGTCTGACGTGCCAATGTTAATGCCCAGATCTAATGCCGCATTGGTAGGTAAATTTTTGAGGCTGAATAGAACAGTTCCTTCGCTTTTAGTGCCGCCAATCTCCAAATCTGTTAAATACTTGGAAACGACTTGACCTGATTGTGAGTTTGTTAAATCCGCATAGAGTTTCAAGGCCTCATCGGTAGGGCCATCAAACACAATAGAGCCACTTTCAAGTACCAGCGTTCGTTCACACAGTTTATTGATGGCGCTTAAATTATGAGAGACAAACAGTATTGTTCTTCCTTGCTTTTTGAATTCAAAAATGCGTTCCATACACTTGATTTGGAACATAGAATCGCCCACGGCTAGCACTTCATCTAACGCAATAATGTCGGTTTTGAGATGAGCAATTATGGCAAAGGCCAATCTCAATTTCATTCCACTTGAGTAAGTTCTAATCGGCTGGTCAATAAATTTCTCTACTCCTGAGAAGGCGATAATATTGGCCAATTCTAGGCTCGTTTCGTGTTTGGAAACTCCAAGTATTGAAGCGTTTAGAAAGATATTGTCGCGGCCGCTCAAATCAGGATGAAAGCCTGTTCCAACCTCTAGTAAACTTGAAAAACTGCCAGTAATAAATGCCTCGCCAGAAGTGGGCAAAGTAACGCCTGCCAGCAACTTCAAAAGGGTGCTTTTACCGGCTCCGTTTCTGCCAATAATACCAACAGATTCTCCTTCGTTAAGCTCAAAAGTTGCATTTTTCACTGCGTGAAGCACGGATTTGTCCTTGCCTTTTAAAAGGTAGGTTTTTCCTAGTCCTATGACCTTAACTACGCTCATATTCTGTCGGACAGAGATTTTTCAACCTTCCTAAAAAAGAGAACACCAATTGCAGACCAAGCAAGCGATTGAAGTAACCAGAAAATTGTTGTGTTTAAGGTAGGTGTTGCAGCTCCAAAGGATGCTCTCAGAAAGTCCATACTGCCCGAAATGGGATTCAATGTGTAAATGGTTTTGAGTAAGGAATTATCCATTTCCGATGCCGAATAGAAAATAGGAAGTGCAAACAGCATGGCATAAAGCAACACTGGAATTGCATGTCGAAAATGCCTATTCATTATTGTGGCGCTTGTGGCAATAGCCGCCCAGCCCATTGTTGTAATCCATAATAGGAACAACATTGTAGGAAGAAGGCTGATAGATTGAAGAACCATTTGCTGGCCGTACCAGGCTGCAACACCCGCTGTTATCAATAGCATGATTAATAAGTCGATGCTGCTTTTTAGCATGGGAGCTAAGACTAAATAAAATCGTGGAAAAAAGGATTTGGAGATAATTCCAGCATTTGATTGAATACTGTTGATGGAGCCGAGAATTGCAGAAGTGCAAAAGTTCCAAACCGCAAGTCCTGCAATTAGATAAACCTCAAACGGCATTCCTGTAGTTGCTGTTTGTCTTCCTGAAAATTGCATTACGAGTAAGATAATTCCGAAGTAAACCAGTGGCTGAAAAATGGACCAGATTAGACCGAAAATTGGCTTGCTGTATTGCACTTTTAGGTCTTTCCAAATGAAAAACAGCAATGTTTCTCGTCTCTCATTTAACTGCAACAGCCAATTTGAAAAAGATTGGTTTGGAGTAATATGTCTCACGGGTTTGTTGGCAGGCATAGAATCAAATGTAAGCACCAGCAGATATTACCGAAGGGTATAGCACCGCATGTTGCGGCCAATACTGGCAGAATCAAATTTAGAGGTAGGAACGCGGTCGTCTTTAGTTATTAATTTAATGCTGATTGAGTCAGGAATGGTGGAAATAATCTCGGTGTAGTCGCCACTTTTCTTTGCTCGCTTTAGCATTGTAAGTCTGTTGGATATTGAAGGTAATGCTGGGCCGTAAACCAAATTTTCATCCACAAAAACAGCCTTTTTTGCATTCAGTCGAAAGGAGGTCCAACTTGCGGGAACGATGTAAACGGTGCTTGGTTCAGGTCGACTTGCGACTGCCGATATCGCCATGAATTCATCGGTAGATTCTCTTGTAACCGCATCAACATATGACTCAGTCATGCCTGTGACAATCAATGCGGTAATAACCAAATACTCAGTGCCGTAAAACGATTTGGAAGTCAGCCTAGTTAATCCCCATTTAACAGCGAAAACAGAAAGTAGGAGGGCGCTTAAATGAATTGGATTCCAAACTTCTAGAAATTGGGGTGAGCCATTTCCGAACAATCTGAAATAGACAATTGCCACGCAAATAATTCCGGTTCCTACTAGAATGGGTAATCGGTTGTTCTTCCACCAATTACTTCTGACGGTTTTTACGAGTAAAATGGTACTCGAAATTGGAATTAGGATGACAGAAAACCGCCAAGGATTTAGGCTGAGTAAAGTGGTGGCATTGAACAAATAAGCTGCGATTGTAAGGCATGTTCCGATTAAAAATATCGCCACCAAAAGCTTCGAAATTTTATCTCGCCAAATCAATGACGTGGCAATTCCAAAAATGGCTATTTGAATGTAGAGTTTGGGGTTTAGCCAATTGGCTGGATTCAAGTGAATGTTCTCTTTAAATCCAGCTAAAACAGAAGAATTGATACTGTTCAGGGTGCTGGCATCTAGCATAACAAAATGATGAAGAATGTATGCCGAGTACGGCAAAGCCAGAACAAGAAGCAAGGCCGAAGCAGCAATTGTTTTTTTGTCAAATCGTGCATAGGCGATAAGCCCAATTGTGAGCATGGCAGCGAGAAATAAATAGCCCCCATGCATTGCGGCAGCTGGTGCAAGAGATAGAATTGCGGCAGGAAATTTTCTCGAAGCTGTTAGAAAGAAAGAAAGAAGGAAAAACACCCCGAAAACACTCGGTTGTAAATAGCCTCTCAGCACCCCTTGTTCTGCTATTCCGCTATCCCAAATCCAGCGCAAATCGGTACCTAATTGAATGGAGAAGTATGGTCCCCAAATGGCATTTGCATGTATTAAAAGGAACAGCGTGGTAAACGCTAAAAGTTGTTTTTGATTGCTGTAAATCCCGCCAATACGGTCTGCAATGCCGAACAGCGAAAAGGAATAAACAGCCTGAAGAATTATATATAAAAAGGCACTCCAAAAAGCTAAAAACGTAACTGGAACGAGTCCAATAATCCAACTGAAAAGAGGGTAGGGGTCGGGAGTGTTTAAGAGTGTGTCGGCTTTAAATACTTCAGGTAATGAATCTGATAGTCCCCAAAGGAAATAGATATTCTGATTGCCAGAAAACAGTTCTTGCATGGGGTAAATCATGGCAAGAAAAATTCCAATCAGAAGATGTAGGAATACTTTATTTGTTTGAAGGAAATCCAATGCAGCACGAAGTAAGAAAACCAAATTGGTAGTTGAACTACATTTGCAAAATGGAAATAGTGTTTGCCAGCAATAATGCTCATAAGTTGGCCGAAGTGAGCAGCAAATTGCCAGAAAATTTCAAGATTCTCAGTCTTAAAGATGTTTTAGGTGATGTTGATATTCCCGAAACGGGCCTGACCTTAGATGACAACGCGATTATTAAGGCTAAATATGTTTTTGAACGAACAGGTAAGAACTGTTTTGCAGATGATACTGGTTTGGAAATAGCAGATTTAAACGGAGAGCCTGGTGTTTATTCTGCGCGTTATGCTGGAGAAGATTGCAGCTTTCAGGACAACATGGATAAAGTGCTGCGCAATTTGAAAGGAAAACAAGACCGTTCTGCTCGATTTAGAACGGTAATCTGTTTAATTTTAAATGGAGAACAGCACCTTTTTGAAGGTCAGGTGGATGGTGTAATTCTTACTGAAGAACAAGGGGAAAAGGGCTTCGGTTACGACCCCATTTTTTGTCCAAATGGTTTTGAGACCACGTTTGCGGAGATGACCATGGAACAAAAAAATGCAATTAGCCACAGAGGCTTGGCCGTACAGAAATTGGTAGAATTTCTATCAGACCTTTAGGTAGCAGGCGTCTTCAACCAGCATTCCGAAAAACGCTTTCAAACTCATGCCCGAGTAAATCACTTGTTGTGGCAGAAGGCTGGCCTCCGATAATCCAGGAATTGTATTCACTTCTATAATGAATGGAACACCATCTTGAATGATGTAGTCAATTCGAGACATCCCTTTCAATTTTAATCGGTTGAAAACCTTCACTGTAGTTTCTTGAATTTGCTTCCAAACGAGCGGGTCAATATCAGCAGGAGTAATTTCTTCACTTGCACCTTGGTACTTTGCTTCGTAGTCGAAAAAGTCATTTTTACTCACTATTTCCGTGAGGGGTAGAGCGATGGTTTCGCCATTCTTTTGATAAACGCCACTGGCTATTTCTCGTCCATTTACGAACTGCTCTACAATCACCTCATCGTCATTCTCAAATGCTTTTATCAATGCTTCCGAAAAGTTTTGGGCAAGATGAAGTTTGGTTATACCGAAGCTAGAACCCATGTTGTTGGGCTTCACAAAACAAGGCAGTCCAACTGCAGAAAGTATAGCGGTTTGATCAATTTTCTGTCCTTTTTTAAGTAGGAAAGAAGTAGCAATGTTTACATCATCGAATTGACGGAGAAAACCGTTGCAATAACTTTTGCTGAAAGTGAGAGAAGAACCCAACACACCAGGAGATGTATATGGGATTTTTAGCATGTCAAAGTAGCCAGCCAATTTTCCATCTTCACCCGGAGTTCCATGAATGGCATTAAAGACAACATCAAAAGTTTGTGTAATTCCGTTCTCAGCAAAAGAGAAATCATTTCTGTTAATGCTGCATTTACTTCCATCCCTTAGAATGACATTCCAACCACTTGTGTCAATATGCACTAAATACCTGTTGTAGAGTTCAGAATCTAAATGATTGAGCACAACTTTAGCACTCATTTCAGAAATAACCCACTCAGAGGAATAACCTCCATAAACTATGGCAACCGTCTTTTTCATGTCTTTTGGTAACGGTTCTAATGTAGCTAAATTCTCTATTTCGTTATCGAGGTTCACAAAATTTGGTAAACAGATAGGGGCGCATAATTTATATCTTTGGCAGCCGTTGCTTTAAACGCAATTCCAGCATAAGAATATGGGGATTTTTAGGTTCATTTTTAGCAAGAAGTTTGTCATCAATTTGGCTATTGCCGGATGCCTGTTGGGTCTCTCTTTTGTCGGACTGTTTTATTGGTTAGACTCTTACACCGAAAACGGTCTAAGTGTGGAGGTACCAGACTTTAGCGGATTGAAGCTGGCCGAGATTGAAGCTTTTGTGGATACGATTGATATTGAATTTGAAGTAATCGATTCGTTGTATTCCTCAGAGTTTCCACGAGGAACAGTTGCTGATCAGGAACCAAAGGCAGGTTCGGCTGTGAAACGCGGAAGGAAGATTTATTTAACGGTAAACGCTCTTTTGCCAAAGCAAGTGGCAATTCCCAACGTGAGAAATTTGTCGCTGCGGCAGGCTAAAGCCGTATTGGAAAGTGTTGGTTTATCGTTGGGAACTTTAGAGTATCGGCCAGATATTGCTAAGAATGCCGTTTTAGATCAGAAGGTTAAGGGGCGCTCCGCCAAAAAAGGAGAGACTGTTTTTGCAGGAACTGTTGTTGACTTAGTACTCGGACTTGGACTTAGTAACTCTAAAGTGCAGGTTCCTTATTTGCTGTATTACACTCTAGAAGAAGCTACAAACAGAATTCAGGCTTTATCGTTAAATCTTGGAACATTTAAGGTGGACACACCAGTTACAGACACGGCATTAGCACGTGTTTATAAGCAGATTCCAGCCTTTAATGAAAAGGATTTAGTGCCGATGGGCACTTCCGTTATCTTGTTTTTAACAGAGGATACCGCCTCTATTGAATTCGATACAACATTTTACCATTTGGTACAGTTACCACTAGATTCACTTGTCACCGAGCAAGATTACAACGAAAATGACCCTAATGAAGGTGATTAATAAAAGCCTCCTATTACTCTTATTTTGTGCATCCTCATTCTTCAGCTATTCGCAAGAAATGCTTGTAGATCTTACTTCCAATCAGCAATTAGGTGCTTGGGAAGAAGCTGCAAGGCGTCATGCAAATGCTGGCCGTGCTGTGGGAGATACGCTTTCGCTACCGTTTTTCGATGATTTTTCTGAGCCTTTCTCTAGACTTCATCATCCGCACGATTTGTACCCAAGTTTAGACCGTTGGATTGGAAACACAGTTTACGTAAATAACCACATGGCAATCAATCCGCTTTCTCAAGGGGTTGCCACATTTGATGGCTTGGATGAGAACGGTTTGGCTTATGGATTTGGTTTTACCACGCCAACTTTGTCAGATAGTTTGACCTCTAAACCCATCGATTTATCAACTGCAACAGACAGCGTTTACCTCAGCTTCTATTATCAGGCTCAGGGTTTAGGAAATGCCCCCGAAGAGGACGATTTATTGGCTCTTGAGTTCAAAGATTCGGCAGAAACTTGGTTCCGAATTTGGGATACGCAAGGATATATTTTGGAGGATTACCTTTTCAATCGGGTGATGATTCCAGTAACAGGAGGCCAGTATTTACACAGCGGCTTCCAATTCAGATTTCTCAATTATGCATCAAGAGCAGGGAACGTAGACCATTGGCATGTAGATTATATTGAGCTAGATGAAAGTAGAAGTTACGCTGATACTCTTGTAAACGACCTCGCTTTTGTTTCCCAAACATCGGTTGATTTTGAAGGCAACACGGTCAGCCAAACGAGTTCCATCATTAAGGAATACAATAGCATGCCATGGACCCATTTTAAGGATAATCCAGCAGCATACATGGGAGACACTTCTTATTTGACAATCAGCAATAACACCTATCAGGAATATTCTGGAGACCACACGTTAAGAATTTACGACCTCAACGGAACCCTGCTTCATATTAGCGATACGGCATCTCCCGTGGTTAGACCGCATGTTGTTTGCGGAAGCGAGATTAATAACTGCGATGACAACGATCCGGGAAGTCCTGTTCAGGATAATTTCGGAACTATCCTCGATTACGAATTACCAACTAGCCCAGAACTAAGCCCAGACTCATCTTTCTTTTTGGTAGTTCATCAAATAGAAAACTTGGTTGATGATGTGGCTACTAACGATAAGATTGCAACGCGCCAAGAGTTCTTCAACTACTATGCGTATGATGATGGAACGGCCGAGGTTGCGTACGGATTAGGAAATTTGGAGAACGAGGGAAAAGTGGGTGTTCGGTACGACATTAAGAAGGCAGATAGCTTGCAAGCCATTCAAATTTATCTCAACCCAGTAGATCAAGATTTGACGGAAGAACCAGTAAAACTCATGATCTGGTCTGGGCCAAGCGAACCTGATGGAATCATATACGAATCACCAGAATTCATTACGCTTTCCTATTCTGAAGGTCAGAATTACTTCTACAATTACGAATTGGAAGATGCTATTTGGATAGAGCCGGGCATTATTTGGGTTGGTTGGACACAGCAGGCCGCAACGGGCGTGAAGTTTTCTGTTGGTTTTGATAGAAGAACAAACGTTGCCCAGAAAGTATTTTACAATTTGGGAAGTAGTTGGAATCAAAGTTCAATACCCGGAGCGGTAATGATCAGGCCAACCTTTGGAAGACCTTATAATTGGGTTTCAGGAGTTGAAGAAACATCAACTGAAGGCGTTACCATCTATCCAAATCCGAGCACGGGAATGTTGTATTTGAAAGAATCATTTCGCGGTCAGTTGAAGGATGCCACAGTGCGAATTCTGGACCTTTCGGGTCGCATGGCATACAATCAAGGCGGTTATACAGAAAGTATGGACGTGAGTCATCTCACTGCTGGAACGTACCTTGTGCAAATCGACACTAAGCTGGGCGCAACCCATACCCAGCGAGTTGTGATACAACCATGAGCGAAGAAAGCGAGCTGTACGAAGAGCAGGACGATCAGGAGGATTTATTTGAACACCACCGCATTGTTGCCGACCCCGGTCAGGAGCCTTTGCGGATAGATAAGTTCTTAATGGATCGGATAGCAAATGCTACCCGAAACAAGATTCAGGTTGCCGCCAAAGCAGGAAATATTCTTGTAAACGATGCCCCAGTTAAACCCAATTATAGAGTAAAGCCAAAAGATGTAATTACGGTGGTAATGGCGTATCCACCTCGCGATAAAACCATTTATCCTGAAGATATTCCGTTGGATATTTTGTTTGAGGATGATGATGTGGTTGTGCTTAACAAGCAACCAGATTTAGTGGTGCACCCTGGGCACGGGAATTTCAATGGCACGTTGGTTAATGGACTTATGTTCCATTTTAAAAACCTGCCCGACATGAATAAGCATGGCGAGCCTCGTCCTGGTTTGGTTCATCGATTAGACAAAGGAACATCAGGTGTTATGGTGGTTGCCAAAAGCGAATTGGCCCTGTCTAATTTGGCGCAGCAGTTTTTTGATAGAACTACTCAACGCTATTACAATGCGCTGGTTTGGGGCGATTTTGAAGAAGACGAAGGAACCATTGAAGGTCACGTTGGCCGTTCGATAAAGAATAGAATCGTAATGGACGTATTTCCTGACGGAGACCAAGGAAAACATGCCGTTACCCATTATAAAGTATTGGAGCGTTTTGGCTACGTAACGCTTGTGCAGTGCAAGCTAGAAACGGGAAGAACGCACCAAATTAGGGCCCATATGAAGTTCATTGGTCACCCGCTGTTTAATGACGAACGGTACGGTGGGGATAGGGTGTTAAAAGGAACCACTTTCACCAAGTACAAGCAGTTTATTCAGAATTGTTTTGATGCGTTGCCAAGACCTGCATTACATGCAAAATCGCTCGGGTTTACGCAACCTGTAACCAAAGAGCGTCTCTCTTTTGATACCGATTTACCCGAAGATATGCTCACCGTTATTGAAAAATGGCGGGTTTATGTTTCGAGTAGAAAGGAGTAATTAGCTCACCGCTTCTTTATCCAAGGCAAAATCGTAATCCATGTAATCGGTAACGGTGTTGTAAATCGTGTCGCGCTCAATAGGATGGCGACCAACCTCTTTTATCAACCCAACCAATTCTTCGGTAGACAGCGCAGGATTTTGGTCTTCTGCCCCAGCCATGCTGTAAATTTTGGTGCTATCGTCAATGGTACCATCTATGTCATCCACTCCAAAGGCGAGGCTCATTTTAGCAGTCTCGCGTCCAATCATAGGCCAGTAAGCTTTTAAGTGCCCAAAATTGTCGAGGTAAATACGACCAATGGCGTAATTACGCAGGTCTTCGATGGTATTGACTTCAGAAATATGGCTCATTTGATTGTTGCCATTGCGGTACTTGAGCGGAATAAACGTGTTGAATCCGCCCGTTTCGTCTTGCAATATCCTCAAACGCTCCATGTGGTCCACTCGGTTTTCGAACGACTCTACGTGCCCGTAAAGCATGGTGGCGTTGCTTGGCATGCCAAGACCGTGCGCGGTTCGGTGCATTTCCAACCACTCTTCAGAGGTGCACTTATCGTTGCAAATCTCGGCTCTAATCTTTTCATCAAAAATCTCAGCACCACCGCCAGGTAAAGAATCTTGCCCGTGGTCTTTTAAAATTTGCAGTCCTTCTTTGTAGCTAAGTTTTGCCTTGCGACACATGTACTCCAGCTCCACAGCGGTAAACGCTTTTACATGGATATCAGGACGGATTTCCTTCACCTTTTTTATCAGCGAAGCAAAGTAATGTAAGCCCATTTTTGGGTGAACACCACCAACAATATGAACCTCGGTAATTGGTTTTCCTTCGTAGTTTCTTACAATCTCTAGAATCTCATCTTCAGACAGTTCCCAACCTTCCGATTTTTCTTTTAGCAATCTTGAATAAGAACAAAACTTGCAATCGAACACACAGATGTTGGTTGGCTCAACATGAAAATTACGGTTAAAAAACACCTTGTCGCCATAGCGTTTTTCCTTGATGTAATTGGCTAAAGCTCCGAGATAACCGAGTTCTCCTTGCTTATAAAGAAGCACGCCTTCATCAAATGTTATGCGTTCTTCATCAATCACCTTTTGGGCGATTTTTTTTAACGCTGGAGAAATGCTACTGTTTAAAATGTGGTTCAAACTGCTGGCTTTCATCTATTAAAGGATGTTGATCTTTTTGCTAAGTCTTGCATTCTCTGTCAATACCTCGATAACATAGGTTCCTTTAGAGAGGATCGAAACATTTATCGAATAGGCCGCATGACTGAGTTGAACATTGCTTTGGCTGAATACAATTCGGCCTGTAATGTCTCTAATAATTAGGTTTGTTTTAGCTTGATCAACTCGGTCTGATTGTATGTACACAAACTCAGAACTTGGGTTTGGATAAACCTGAATGGACGAAGCCAGTATCGCATCCTCAATTCCATCCGGATTGCTCAGTCCATCAGAGTCAAGCAGCGATGAGCGCGCGCCATTTAATGCACTCAACATTCTAGATTTCTGCCCATTGGTGAAAAAGAAAAGACACTCGTCATTCCCATAATCCATGTAGTTGTTAAACATGTCGCCATTCGGGCCATTGCTACAACTTACCGAAGGAAAATTAGTGTTGCAACCGTAGTTGGGCTCCAATTGTACAGGCGTATCTGAAATGAAATCACTTGCGTTGCAATTCGTGTTAACTCCTCCAGGTCCCCAAAGATGATCTAGGTTAAAGTAATGCCCAATTTCGTGGGTGGCAGTTCTTCCTAAATCGTAAGTGGCAGATTGGCTGTCCACACCGAAATAGCGGTAACCGATAACCACACCATCAAGTTGAGGATTAATTCCAGGCTGATACGCGTAACCTAATAATCCGCCCCCAATATTGCATACCCAAATGTTGAGATAGCTAGCTGCAGGCCAAGCATCATGCCCACCAAGTGCGGTGTATTTTACATCGTCAGAACCATTCCAATTAGTAACAGTTGTTTCAGTTCTGGTGATTCCATTAGTGAAATTGTCGTCAGGATCGTTGTTTGCCAACTGAAATTGAATTTCGCTATTAGCCACAAGACTTGTCCAAACACTAGGAACACCGCTTACATCGGCATTAGTTCCGCTATAATCTTCATTCAAAACATCAATTTGAGACTGAATTTGCGCTTCAGTTAAATTCTGAGAAGTGGTGCTGTATACCACGTGTACCACAACTGGGATGGTAACTACTGCTCTTCCAACATTTTCATCATAATGCTCTTCCAACCAACGTTGTGTAGACTCTTCAATTGCAGCTCTCCGAAGACCAAATTCTGAATCTGCGGTTAATTGTTCTTGCATTTTAATGTCTGTTCCGCAGTGGAGTTCTTGTGCTGCAGCGTTAAAGTAAAACGCAGTGCAGATAAGTGTGAAAATGGGTAGAAATATCTTCATTCGGTCTTGTTGGTTTGATGCAAATCTAGCTATTACGCACTGGAAGAATTAGCGGATTAAAGTCACAGACCCGCTTTTCGAATAAGTTTCTCCGTTAGAAGAAACAAATTGCACGAAGTATACATAGGCACCCTGTGGGTCAGCTTTTCCACCGTGTGTTCCATTCCATCCATCGTTTGGATTGTTGGTTTCAAACAACTTTTGTCCCCAACGGTTATAAATCTGAAATAAATAGGTGTTTGCCTCCACATATACGGTAATGGGTTTGAACAGATTATTTACTCCTTCAGGCATAAAAGCATTTGGCATAAATACGTTGGGGTGCTGTCTTGCGCAATCCTCATTTGAACGACTTAATTCCTGAAAAAGAATAGGCTCTGGGGGGGCAACCACTGGCCCAACAGGAGCTCCAATTCCTTGCACAGCTTCTATGTAATAACAGAAGTTTCCTTCTCCAATAATTATTTCCTGAATGGAATCTAAAAAAGTCAACTGTCCAGAAGGTACGGTTGTCAGGTATTCAAACGGACCATCTATGCTGCGATAAATGTTGTAGGCTGCTACATCTCCAATCCAACCTTCGTAGGCATTCCATTCCAAGCTATTTGTTCGATCTGAGTTGGCTTCAGCTTGTAAAAAGATGGTTCTAGATATGTTTAAAGTGTCGGCAGGTAAATCGCAACTATCAACCCCAATTATTTGGTAGTAATAGCTCTTGAAACCCGGCTGAGCACCTGGGTCTGTGAATTGGTAAAAGCGGGTAGATTGGTCGAATCCTGTAAACCAAATGGTAGACATTGAACTCAAGTTAACCCCTCGCTGAATGTCAAACCCAATATAGCCAGCCGTGCTATCGCAAAAGAAAAACTCTTCAATTCCAGTGTTTCCAGGTTGTACGGTGGTGTTGTAATTGTAATCGTACTCTGGCCGCTTTGGAACGTAAACGTAAACGCACGTATCATTAGACGTGGAGGTAATTCTATTTGCAGTATTTCTAACCGCTACTACCGTATAGCAGTAAGTTGCTTCGTCCTCTAATCCTGTGTGGTCAAATGTGAAAATTGTGTCAGCGGCAGTTCCAATCAATTCGGTAGGACCAGCATCTTTCGATACGTAAATTTCATATTCTCGTACGCCTTCGGGCCAGTTTAAATATTCGTTCCAATCGATAGTGCCAATCTTGGCACAACCATCTGCTATCGCGCCCGCAAAAATGGTTCGGTGATAATCTACCGGACTACCCGTAATCTGACAATTGTTTGTTGCTTTTACTCGGTAATATTCACTCTCTGTAGATGCAATAGAATTCGGGTTTGTCCAATCGGTGTTATTGTAACCGAGAGCGGTAAAAAGCGGAGTCCAAATTCCCGAAACGAGGTTGTTCTGTTCTATGGTGTATTCAACCACATTAACTTGTGTGTTTGGCAACCAACTTATGCGTGCTAAACCTCCAACCACCGTAACAGAATCTATCGGCTGCGGGTCGGGCTGCGCAGGGTTGTTGAGAATGTCTCCAACCACGTTTGAAACCGAAACACATGGTAAATTATCAGGCAATTCAATACGGTAATTAACCTGTTCGTTACACCAAATAATAGGGTCAACATACGAAAGGGAAGAGGTGGAGCCAATCACCATCCAATTTCCAGCAGGATATTCTCTCCAAACTTCATATTGACCGCTGGTTGATAAAGCTGGAGAAGTAACCGCGTTCCATGATAAATTGGCCGTAGTTCCAGTATTGTTGAGGGTTAGGAAAATGGAGGAGATTGTGTCGATAGGTGCATCTAAAACAGCATCGTTACAACCAGAACGTGTGCGAATGAGGTAATAGTTAGGACCTGTGGTAGATGGTGCCGAAACAGGATTTGCTGCGGTGTGTGTGTATGTATTTGTGTTAATGTTACCAACCGTGGCTACTTCCTGCGCCTGACCAAACGGTCCGTTCGGAGATGTGCTATGATAGATTACATACTCCACAAAAGAAGGCGGTACAGCAGGATCTGCAGAAGGGGCCCAGTAGAGCGTAACATCTCCATTTGCGGCCACGCTCACGCAATGCGGATCGGGGCTTTCTACAATTGGTTCGCCCAAAACAGTAACCGTTACGTTAACCATGTTAGTAGCGCGGGCAGGGCAAAAATCATCCCGATAGGTGAAAATGAAATTGTAGGTATTACTCAAATTGGCGCAAGCATCAGATACCGCCACATGGTCGCAGCTCGTTTGCCAATTGAATGTGGTTGAAATGCTGCCGACACCTGTTGCAGGCGGACTCACTGCCGATAGCGTAGCACAAGGTGGGTTAAGACAACCAGCTGCTGCGTTGGTGTAATTGGTTCCAAATTGAGAACCAGAAGCGGTAAATTCTATGACTTGTGGATTGCCGCCAGTTATGTCATTATCTATTCCTGTAAGAGAGAAGTTCACTAGATCACCAGCTAATACAGTCACTTCATATCCGCTTGCTGTACCAGGAGAAACCCATGTTGGCGCAGCCACTTGTGGAACCGTATTGGGCTCGAGACACGGGATAATTGTCACACTCATTTCTCGAATTGTCTTGGAAATCAATTGTCCACAGCGCCAGCCATAAACTGCCGCAACTACGGTCCACCTGCCTTGCACACCTCCTGGTCCGTCATACTCCAACTGCCCAGTTACGGGGTCTAGCGTTACTTGGTCGTAACTAGGGTCTAACGTTGGTCCTGGTAATGGAGTAGTGGGACTATAACCTGCTGTATAAGGAACTGGAGCGCCAAAATTCCCTAACGCTTCTACTAACTCGTAGCTCAAAGAATCAAGATCGCTATCGATGGCATTGCTGTTATAGCGCAATTCGTACCCAGAGCAAAGCAAAGATGTTGGCGATTCAGCAAATTGCGGGCTCGAATCGAAGCATGGAAAAACGTCTTGACCGTTGAACGGGTACATGGTTGCTGTGTAGTAAATCTCTTGTGTTCCAGCATCAACCAAGTTGTCTACTCCGTTTCGGCAACAACGATGATATCGAATAAGAAACCCTTCGGCAGGAGGTGTTCCACTAACCGTAACAGGCGCAGTTGCAAATAGAAATTGCTCGGTAGAAACATCTCCTGGGTTTGCAGATGCGCACGAAATTCCGCAGCCTGGCTGCGTTATATCTGTTTGTGAAATTAGTGTGAGTGGAATATCTCCTGTGATGGTCGGATGATTGGGCATCTGAAGCACATGCCCCGTGCTACTAATAATCGTATTTTGAACCGAACAATCTCGGTAAAGCGTGAGGTAGAAAATAAATTTTCCAGCATCTGGTCCTGTGGTTACGCACTCCCAGTAAATATCTCCGCCAACGATGTGTTCGGCCTTTGCCAGTTTGGTCTCAGAAAGGCCAATCAGCAGCAAAAGAAACAGCAGCTTAGAAAGAAATCCAGACCTTATCATCAGGGTTACAAAAGGCTTAATGCGCTAAGTTATCATTTATTGCCCTTTTTGTTCGGGCGTTTAGCACAATAGGAGAACGCTTTTGTTGGTGGAAAGTTGCCTTATTTTTAGATGGAAGAGCCAGCAGTAACCTGAACCAAATCTGCGCGCTGCAAATATTCGTTTGCAAGTTTCTTTAATCGTTCGGGGGTAATGTTCTTAACCTGATGAATGAGATCGTAATGCGCATCAATACCAAATCCATACTTCATATAGCCTTTCCATTTCTTGGCAATATCAAAAGGACCATTTATGCTTTTTAGGATGGAGCCGAGCATATAGTTTTTAACCAATTCCAGTTCTGAATTTGAAACCATACTGTTTCTCAAACGCTCAATTTCAAGGTAGATTTCGTTTAGAGCAGCTTCGCATACATCCGCTCCAACCTCGGTAGAAATAGAAAGATATCCACTGTTTTTAAGGCTCACCATTCCTGCACCAATTCCGTAAGTGTAGCCTTTGTCTTCACGAATATTGGTCATTAAACGGGAACCAAAATACCCGCCCAAGACAGTCGAAAGAACCTGCATTCCGATAAAATCAGAATGTGTTCGGTTGAACAGAACACGACCTATTTTGATAGAATTTTGAACCGCTTTTTCCTTGTTCACATGAATTGGGTCGGTAATAGAATTACCTTCTTTGTAAGACAAAACCAATGGGTTTTGTCGGGTAACCTGCCCAATTTGTTCGTTTAGCTGCGCGATGGTGGTGTTGGTCAATTTTCCAGCAACCAGCACATAATTAATCTTGTTTACAATATTCGAATTGTGAAATTGAACTAAGTCTTCGCGGCTTAGATTGCCGTAATCTTCGACCTCTGCCGATCTTCCGTAAGGGTGATCTGAACCATACAATGCTGCGCTGAAAGCCTTGGCAGACAGGTAGCCCACTTTTTCTTGATTAACCAGCATTTCTTGCTGATTCTTAAGTACAAATGTGTCTAGTTCTCGCTGCGGAAATGCCGCATCAGAATACACCTCTGCTAACGTTTTTATTGTTTTTGGAAGGTGTTTGTTAAGGGTGTATAAGCAGATTGAACTGTCATCGTGTGCTAGTTCTGTTTGCAGGTAGGCACCATAAAAGTCTACAGATTCTGCAATCTCCTTGGCCGATCTTTTACTCGAACCTTCGGTGATGAGCTTAGTCGTAGCCGAGGCAACCAGTCGTTTGTCCGAAGCACCTGTTCCGGCTGCAAACACTAACTCAACTTTTAGTACATCTTGTGTTCCTGCATCTACACTTAGCACTGGAATTCCATTGTCTAAATGCTGAATTTTTGGTTCGAGTAAATCAATCTTCTCAATCTTCCCAAATTTCGGTTCACTTCTGCGGTCTAAAATCATTGTTTGCGCTTGTAAATGAGAGTAGAAGAATTCGTGGTCACCAAATTTTCTTTTGCCAATTGCTGAACATCTTCGGCAGTTACTTTATGGTATTTTTCCATCTCGGTATTTATGTCGTTAGCGTCACCATTTAGCTCATGGTATGCCAAGCCAATAGCACGATTGAGTATTTCTATTTCCGAAAACTCATGGTTGGCCTCCACCTGATTTTTCACTTTTTCCAATTCAATTTCAGGTACGATTTCAGATTTGAATAGCTCAAGTTCTGTCCAAATTGCGGCCTCGGCCTCTTCTATGGTTTTGTCTTGCGAAATATGCCCAGCCACAGTGAAAAGACTCGGGTCGTTTTCGCCCATAATAAATGCATTTACCGAAGTAAAAATGCGCTGTTCTTTCACCAACCGCTGTTGCAATCGGCTCGATTTTCCGCCTGCTAGTAAATCAGAAAGCAAATCCCATTTGAAAAAATCAGGATGATTTTTCCCACACATATGGAAGGAAATATAAACGGCATTCAATGGAACATCACGCTTTGCAACCAACCTTCTTGCTTCTGTTTGCTTTGGTTCTTGTGGGAGTTTCCGAACAGGTTTTTCGCCTTTTTCAATTGGGCTAAACCACTTTTCGGCAAGTTCCTTCACCAGTTCGGTTGTCACGTTTCCGGCTACAACCATCACCGCATTTTTAGGGCGGTAATGCTTGGCGTAAAATGCCCGAACATCGGCCATGGTGGCCTCTTCTATGTGCTTTTCTTCTTTGCCAATGGTGGCCCAAGAATAGGGGTGAGTGTTAAATGCCAGTGGGCGCATAAGTAACCAAGCATCGCCATAAGGCTGGTTCAAATAGCGTTGCCTAAACTCCTCAATAACCACATTACGCTGCACCTCTAAACTCTTGTCGGTAAAAGCCAGATTGAGCATCCGATCACTTTCTAACCAAAATGCAGTTTCCAGGTTTTCAACTGGAAGCGTGATGTAATAGTTGGTGATGTCGGTAGAGGTAAACGCATTATTGGAACCACCTGCGGTTTGTAATGGCGAATCGTAAGACGGAATATTAACCGATCCTCCAAACATAAGATGCTCGAAAAGATGCGCAAATCCAGTCCTATTCGGGTCCTCATCTCTCGAACCTACATCATACATAATATTGAGGCAGGCCAGTAAGGTAGACGAGTCGTGATGTACAATGACCGTTAGGCCATTATCAAGAACAAATTTCTCAAAGTTGATTTTTCCCATTGCAGTTTGCAATGATACGGATTGCCACATCGAATTCTTAAAGTCTGTTAAGTGCCTAATATTCAGAAACTAAGGGGCGTTTCGGTTAAAACCCAAACAAAACATATACCATGGAAACACCCGAAAACAAACCAACCCCAGGCGCAGTCGAGCGCTTCAATCTTTGGCTAAGCAGCTCCGTTACGGTGCGCATATTTAGCATAACCATTCTTGTTTTATTGCTGATGATTCCGAATGCGATGATTCAAGACATCATTCGCGAAAGGCAGTTTACAAGCGATACAGCAATAAGAGAAGTGAGCGCCATTTGGGGGCATAGTCAAACCGTGGCTGGGCCCGTTATTTCCATTCCATATTTAACGTTTACCGAAGACAAGGATGGCGAACGAACCTACTATAAACATTGGAGCCACTTTTTGCCCGAAGAGCTGAATGTGGATGCTTTGGTAACTTCTGAGAAAAGAGAACGCGGTATTTATGAGGTAATCGTTTACAACTCTAAAATGACCGTGTCGGGTAGTTTTAATCGACCCAATCCAATCCCACTAAACATAGCGCCAGACCAATTTCTTCTGAAAGATGCGGTCTTAAGCATGGGGATTCCAGATATGCGGGGTATTAATGAAAAAGTTAACCTCAACTTTAATGACACAGTGGCTGAATTTCAACCCGGAATACCAACCAACGAAGTGTTTTCTGAAGGTATATCTGTGAGAATGCCGATAGGCGAGGGCGAAAGCTTCGCCTTCGAAATAGACCTAGATTTGAAAGGAAGTCAGGCCTTGAGTTTTATTCCGCTTGGCAGAGAGACACAGGTTAATATGAATTCAGATTGGCCGCACCCAAGTTTTGAAGGCGCCTTCTTGCCAGATGCGCATGACATTACCGAAACGGGCTTTACCGCTACCTGGAAGGTGCTTGACTTGAATAGGAATTTTCCACAAGCTTGGACAGGTGAACGGTCTGGTATGTATGAATCTTCGTTTGGGTTTCAGCTCTTTATGCCCAACGATCATTATCAGCAAAGTATGCGGTCCGCCAAGTACGCCATCATGTTCATTTCCCTCACGTTTATGGTCTTTTTCTTCATGGAAACAGTCAATAAAAAACGGATTCACCCCATCCAATACATCTTGGTAGGATTGGCGCTTTCCATCTTCTTTGTGCTTATTCTGTCGCTTTCAGAATTCATTGGGTTTAACGCTGCATACGGGGTAGGAGCCCTCGCTACCACCATCCTTATTACTGCGTATAGTTCCAGTATTCTCACAAGCAGAAAACTTACTGCGTTTATGGCTGGGCTTTTAACGGTGATGTACGGTTTTATCTACACCATCTTACAACTGGAAGATACCGCCTTGCTTGTTGGCAGCATCGGTCTCTTTATTATTCTGGCAATCGTCATGATATGGAGCCGAAAAGTTGACTGGTATAAAGGCGTAAACAAATAGGAATTACGGCCGAGGGCGAAAGTCCTCGGCCTATAGTATTGTCAGGTGCAGTGCACCTTGCGCAAACTGTGAATAAGTAAACCGTTTTACGTAGCAGTTTCTCGAACGAAAAGCACTATTTTCGGCATTCCAAAAAGCAAAATCATATGAATATTCATGAATATCAAGCTAAGGGAATACTTAGCGGTTTCGGAGTTACAATACAGCGTGGAAAGGTTGTGGAGAAGTTGGAAGATGCTGTTGCAGCAGCCAAAGAATTGAACGCTGAAACAGGCACAGAGTGGTTTGTGGTAAAAGCACAAATTCATGCTGGAGGTAGAGG
>CALCGD010000147.1 GCA_937900875.1 uncultured Flavobacteriales bacterium | reverse complement strand
CATCTACTCCTTCATCCGGTCTACGAAAAACGGTTACCGCTCCGTGTTTTCTTAACTCTTGAAGACTGTTATAAGCAAAACTGGTTTGCGGACCCCAAAGCCCGTCAACCTTACCCGCTTCAATGTTCTCCTTTTGGGCAATCAATTGGATTAACCCGACCATCTTTCGGTCGTTGCTCCAAGATTTGGGCAATTCTTTAACCTTGTTTAAAGCGACCAGAGTTTTTTTACCCAAAACGCCATCTACCGCTCCTGGTTTTAAGTTCAGCCTATTAAGTTCAGACTGGATGAATTTTATTGAATAGTTCATGCTATGATTAAAAGAGTTTGAATTTTTCGGGGAGGTTAAATCTTAGATCAAAACCGTAGATAAAATCGGAAGAATTGATGCCAAGTGTGGTATTCTTTTTTGCAGAATATCCTACGTTCGCATTCACCCAAATTCCATCAGATACATTGACCTCCATTCCAGCCTTGAAGGTAAAATCAACTACATGTTGGGTGCTTTTTTGGAAGATGTTGTTTTCTAGGTCGAGCGATTTTTCTTGAAAAAAACTTTCTCCCTTCAGCTGTGCTTCTACAAATCCTTTCACTCTATTTGTACCTAAATAGTACCGCAGAGAAAGGGTGTAGCCAATCTTGTTGAACATACTGGAGTCTGGATTATAGACGTACGTCACACTCGAAACGCTAGAATCAGGATTGGTCATTAGGCTATCTAACGTTTGAAGCCCGCGATGCTCGTGATTGAAATTTAGCCCTGTCAAAAGTTGGTGCTGAACCTTTCGTGTTTTCTTATTTAACCGAAGAGCTCCAGTTACCCAGAATGAGGTTTTATTGTACTGTAAATTCTTTGAAACGATCGTGTCTGGTGTAATTAGCTTTGTGGCGATTCCCCAGTCGACTCTTGTTGCATTCCAATTAGCTTCAACATAATTTTTTCGTAATGTCACAATTTTCTCTTCAACCGATTTATACAAAGTCGAATCATTGGTTGAAGCTAAAAGAGCCTTTTTTCTCTGCCGAAGGTCATTGTAATCGTTATTGTACTTAATCTGTTTTTCGGTACTTAGGCTGACATCAGATGCTAGTTTTTCCAGAGCCATCAGTTCCGGGTCGTCAGCAAGGATTGTTGTTATTGACGCACTATTATACTTGGTTATAGAGTGTGCTTCCTTAACTAGTGCAGCAAAATCTGCTAGAAAAACAGAATCTTTTCTGAAGTCGCCATCGTCAAAAAGGGTCATTCTAAACCCCAGTCCCAAATTGCGTTTTTGCCATGAATCGTCTACTGCTCTTGTTGCCACAGAAATTCTGCATCCATAACCAATCCAGTTCGATTTCTTCGCATAATCTTGAACTGTCAAATTATTCGCTCTTAACAATAATGCAGGAGAAATTTCCATAGAGAAAGAACGTGGCAAGACATAAGCAGGCCCCTTAAAGTACTCGCTTGTAATTGTCGAGAATTCCTTGATATTGGACGGCCTTAGTATTTCGCTTGGCTGTTCATCCAAAATCATGAAAGCAGGATGCTCTGGAGTTACAAAGTCTTGTTTATAGTCTTTTGCCAGGTCGCTTATTTGCGCAAACCCAGTGGACCAAAACAAACTGGTAATTATGATTACTAAACCCCTCCTCATACCGGGTTTTTTTGGGTGAAAAAGATTGTAATGTTGGCTGATGTAAGAGATCCACTATCAACCTTTCCAGATTCGGACGCCTTAAAAAAGGGCGTTTCCTCACCCTCACGGTAAATCTCACAGTCCACTTTCCAATCAGGGTAATTGGTTGGGTCAAGCGCTCCAATGGTAACATCAAGCTCAAGTCTCCTAAATATGTTTTCCTTTTCAACTCCTGGGAAATCAAATCTGTCAGGTTTGTCGTCTGGGAAGCTACCGTCTTCTTGACGAATAATATTCATAAAGCGGAAAAGGCTACTGGTGAATTCAGTGTAAACCAAACCTGTAAAGCTAATTTTTGCGTAAATCCGCTCTGCGCCATCTGGTTTTAGGTATGCTGTTTCTTCTGCCATAGTTAATGGAATTCTAGTGCGCCTACTCTGGTCCGTTTTCGGCTAACCGGTTCATTTGTGCTTGATAAAGTATAGTTGGAACTGGTCGAGTCATTGCACTCGAAAAGATTTCCAAGATTCCTAGGTTTCAATTAGGAACACCAAGGTATAACACACTTTGTTGAAATACAATAGCTGGAAATAGCCAATTACGGACTTGGAAAACCTTGGCTTATCAAGACTTAATTACCCGTCTTACAACAACAGCATTCGAAGTGTTTATCTGAATAAGATAGACGCCATTAGCAAGGCTTTCAGTTGATATCTCTGACCTTGTACTGCTTGCGTTGGTTTCCAATATTAACCGACCATGAACGTCCAGTAATTGAATGCTATAAACG
>CALCGD010000146.1 GCA_937900875.1 uncultured Flavobacteriales bacterium | reverse complement strand
CAGAGTTTTGATTTAGCCAACGATCCGATGATAATTTCTAACGCCTGCATTTCGGGCGTGCTAGGTATCATCACTGCAGCGCGTTTGATACGTGCTGGAAAGTACGACCATATTATGGTGTTGGGTGGAGACATTGTCTCTGAATTCACGCTTTCTGGTTTTGCATCGTTACATGCACTAACCGATGATGTTTGCAAGCCTTATGACAAGAATCGTACGGGAATAAACTTGGGCGAAGCAGCTGCAGGTTTGGTTCTTTCTAATGACGAAACTATTTTTAAAGGAACTTGTGACGAATACATATCAGGAGCCAGTTCAAATGATGCAAACCACATTTCAGGACCATCAAGAACAGGCGAAGGACTGTATAGAAGTATTGATCGAACCTTAAAATTAGCATCCATAAGTCCGAAGCAAGTTGGCTATCTGTCAGCTCATGGAACAGGAACATCTTTTAATGACGAAATGGAAAGCATCGCCTTTGAACGAAGTGGGCTATCTGAAACTCCGGTTAATAGCATGAAAGGCTATTTCGGACATACCTTGGGCGCTGCAGGCATTATTGAGACGCTATTCGGGTTGGAAGGAATGAAGCGTAATCAACTAGTTGCTTCCCTTGGATTTGAAGAAATGGGTGTCTCTCGGCCATTAAACATCATTACACAAACCACAGCCCCCTCTTCCGAGTATTTTCTCAAAACTGCTTCAGGTTTTGGTGGGTGCAATGCGGCAGCATTATTCAAATTAGGATGAGCCTTTTCTTGAAAACATATTGCCAGATTAAGGAAGGTGAGGTTCACATCAATGGCGAACTCTTTTGCCAGCATATGGATGAAGATCCGTTTCTACGGTCTATTTACAAGCACATTGGGCTCACCTATCCAAAGTTCTTCAAAATGGATGCGCTTTCTCAACTCGGTTTTCTTGGTGCGGAAATGACCATAATGCGCTCCGAAATGGAGCAATATGCAGACGATGAGGTTGCGGTTATCTACTCCAACCGTTCATCTAGTTTGCAAACCGATCAGCAGTATTATCAATCGCTGAAAAGCGGAATTGCGAGTCCCTCTCTCTTCGTTTATACACTACCTAATATCGTTGTAGGAGAAATTTGTATCCGACACAAACTCTTTGGAGAAAACAACTTTCTCATCACTGAGCGATTTGATGCTAAACAACTTATAGATCAATGCGAAGCTTTGTTTCAGGATGAAGCAGCCAAGGCAGTGCTCATTGCGTGGACTGAGGTAAATGGTGAGGAGCATGACGGTTTCTTCGCCTTTGTCACTGCATCAGGCATGAATGAAGTAACGCCCGAAAGTTTGACCGATTTGTACTTGGGTAGATAATGGAAATTGCAGTAACGGGAATAGGAGCAATTTCAGCCATCGGGAACGATGTGCAGGAAAACCTACGTTCCTTGGTAACGAAGGAAACAGGCATCAGCAAAGCCAAGCTTCTAGGTTCAAAACTCACTGAAACACATTTGTTTGGAGAAGTAAAACTCTCTAACGAAAAATTGCGAGCTGGTTTGAATTGGAAAGATGCAGCTGTTTCACGAACCACACTTTTGAGCGCTTGGGCGATGAAAGAAGCCATCGAGCAATCTGGGATTAAGATTGATGATCAAGTTGGATTGGTTTCATCCACCTCAGTTGGAGGCATGGATAGGAGTGAAGGCTTTTTTGAGCCGTATTACACAGAACAAGATTTTGCCAATGTTTTTATGCTCGGCACGCACGATTGCGGAACGTGTACAAAACAAGCAGCAGAACATTTCGGAATTACGGCTTACGCTACAACTATAAGTACAGCTTGCTCTTCGGCAGCAAACGCTATCGCTGTGGGCGCCCGGTTGTTGCGCCAAGGAAAGTTGAAGCGCGTAATTGTAGGCGGCACGGATGCTTTGTGCCGATTTACCGCCAACGGTTTCAATTCGTTGATGATTTTGGATAGCGAATGGTGCAAACCATTTTCTGCAAATCGCGCTGGATTGAACTTGGGCGAAGCAGCTGCTTATCTCGTCCTAGAAAGCAAGGAAGATGCAGAAGCACGCGGAACGGAGATCCATGGTTTGGTAACAGGTTGGGCAAATACGAACGATGCATATCATCAAACAGCTTCATCTCCTGACGGAAATGGTGCTTTTATGGCAATGACACAGGCTCTTGAAAAAGCCGGATTAAAATCATCTGACATTAGCTACATCAACGCTCACGGAACAGGTACACAAAACAACGATCAATCGGAAAGCATTGCTATTCATCGTGTGTTTGGAGCGCAGAAACCACCAATCAGTTCTACGAAAGCATTTACAGGTCACACATTGGCCGCTGCTGGCGCGATTGAAGCGGTTTATTCTATTCTCGCGTTAAAGGAGAATAAGCTGTTCCCGAATTTGAATTACCAAGACCCAATTGAAGACAACGATTGGCAACCGCAATTAGAAGTGGAAAGCGCAGAAGTCAAGCATGTGCTTTCAAATTCTTTTGGTTTTGGAGGGAATAATTCAACTGTCATTTTTTCCAAAGCGTAATGTATTTAGGAGCCGCCAGTTGCATATCGTTTCAAGACTCTTTTGGGAATGAAAACCCATGGAATTCGCTTGTTGCGCTAACCCAAGAAACTCAACTTGTTCAGCCAGATTATAAGGAGTTTGTTGCTTCAGCGGCATTACGAAGAATGAGTACCGTTCTTAAAATGGGTGCAGCAGGAGGAAAGTCGTGTCTGGCTCAGGCAGAATTGGAAAACGCAGATGCTATCACGGTAGGAACGGGCCTTGGCTGTGTGCGAGATACGCTCAAATTCCTAAAAGCGGTTTATGAAGATGGAGAGGGCGCACTTTCTCCAACGGCATTTATTCAGTCTACACATAATTCTATAGCTGGTCAGTTAGCCTTGATGTTGGGAAACCACGGTTATAATATGACCCACGTGCAAGGAGCATTGTCGTTAGGTTACGCACTATCCGATGCGGAATTGTTGATTGGAGAAGGCGATGCTCAAACAGTTCTTATTGGCGCAGTTGATGAGAAGACAGATGAGTTGGTTGCGTTGCTCTCGAAACTATCTGAAACGGTAGATTATCAAATGCCAGCAATAGGCGAGGGCGGAGCTTTCTTCCTTGCTTCAAAGGAAAAATTGAATTCATCCATTGCCAAAATGGTTGAGTTGAGTTTGGTTAGTAAGACTACAGCGAATGCTGATTTGGTTCTCTCAAACACGAATGAAGGCTTCAACTATGCGCAGTATTCAGGCGAGCATTTCACATCAATCGGTTTTGGGTTATTTATGGCTTTAAAAGCTTTTGATATAGGAAAAGTTGATAATGCTCAGGTTTCTTTCAATAATCCTTCTCGTATTTTGGTACATCATAAGTTGCTCGGACAAGAAATGAGCATTGTACTCGAAAAAATTTGAACTTTCAACGACTGAACATACTAGCCATTGGCTCTGTCCTTGTTCTCATTCCGGCCATTGCGCTTGGATTCGTCACATGGAAATTTCTTGTTTTACTATTTCTTGCGTATTCAATTACCCTTGGTTGGGGTGTTTTTGATATTGGATCCCAGTTTTTCATGCCAACGTTTTGGAAGGGAAAGAAGGGGGAAGTAAGTTTTACATTTGATGACGGTCCAGACCTAGAAGTAACGCCTAAGGTTTTGAATGTGCTTCGCGAAGCAAATGTGAAAGCCACTTTTTTCGTAATTGGAAGAAATGCGGAGAGACATCCTCAGCTGCTGAAGCAAATAATGGACGAAGGGCATGTCATCGGAAATCATACCTACAATCACGATTATGTGTTCTCAAAAGCGGCTGCGGAGAAGCAAGTGACGGAGGGGCAAGAAGCGATAGAGAAGGCAATTGGTAAGAAACCAGCATATTTCCGTCCTCCATTTGGTGTGATGACGCCAGAAATCGCACGAGCGGTTAGGAAGGCGAAATGTGCTGTTATTGGTTGGGATATCCGTTCTCAGGATGGTAGAATACGTACGAAAGAAGCCACCGTCAAGCGTATCAGTTCACATCTTAAAAAGTCAACGGTATTGTTATTTCATGATACTAACCCAACAACGCCCGAAGCACTTCGAGAGATTATTCATCTTTGCAAGCAGAATGGCATGAAGATCGTTTCCTTGCCAGAACAATCGGGAATTGAACCCTATCATGCTTAAAATATTTACTTTTTTTCTTCTTCTTAGTTTGCCAAAACTTACCTGCGCGCAAGATTGGAAAACGCTAGAAACAGATAATGAAATGTTGACAGAACTGAAGTCAACATTAAAAGGAATGCAAAGCTTCAAAGGCGATATTCAGCAAGAAAAGTCGTTTGCATTTCTCACAGAAAAACTCATTTCTAACGGTGTATTTCTTTATCAAAAGGAAAGTAAACTTCGATGGGAGTTTAAAGAACCAATTGAGTACATCATTCTCATTAATGAGAACTCAATGCGATTGAAGGAGGAAGGCGAGGAGAAAAAATATAAGGGAATGAACCAAATATTGCGTCAGGTTAAGGAGATTATTCTTGGCTGTATTGACGGTTCAATCATGACCAATCCTCATTATAAAACAGTGTTTTCAACGGACGGAAATTCTATTCGTATTCAACTTCAGCCAAAAGAAAAGAACCTTAAAGAGTTCATTCAGCAAATTGATGTTGAATTTTTGAAAGATGGGTCTCTTTTAAAGAAGGTAACTTTAACCGACCCGTCTGATGATATGACGGTCATTTTGTTCTCAAACATTAAGTCCAACCAAGAAATTAATGAAGCTCTATTTGCTGATTTTTAGCCTGTTTGCAACTTCGGTTCAAGCACAAGCTCCCGGACAAAATGTTGACATTCTTCCTCGTGGGGAGGAAGCTATTTACAAAGCAGAATTCAAGATTACAGGTACGACCATCAATGGTTTTCTAGCAGTAAACCATAAAAAAAATGATGTGTTGCATGTCTCTTTTACCTCTCCAATGGGTAATAACCTGTTAGAAATGAGATGGAAAAACGGACGTTGGAAAAAGATTTATGCAGTAGATAAATTGGGGAGTAGACACCTTTTTGGAATGATGGCCGAGGATATCTTGCTGCTTTTTGCGCATTACCAGTACGATCAAAAGTTTGTCGATTTAGGAGATGAGTGGAAATGGCAGAAGAAAACATTGTTTCCAGTTTTTGAGGACGGAAAACTTGCTTCTGTTAAGGTTTCGGGAAGACGACATCACCCTTCCAAAACAGTAAGCTATACGCACGGTGAAGATTGCGTTGAAGAAATGAGTATCGAACATCAGGGTTTCCCTTTTTCCATTGTTTTGCAACCATTAAAGAAAAAGTGATGTCAGCTTTAGAAGGTTTCTACACACAAATTTCAGACATCAAGACTGACTTTGGTTCTGTAGTTAGTATTAAACTGAATGCACATCACGAAGTTTACCAAGGTCATTTTCCTGGAAAGCCAGTTGCGCCTGGCGCAACATTAACCCAAATGGTGTTGGATGAAGCCTTGCGCTTAACCGATAATTTGAAGGCCGTAAAAGAATTTCGTCAAATAAAGTTTCTAGCCGTAATCGATCCATTACACGTCAATGAACTTGAGTTACAGTTCGAGTTTAAAGAACGAAATGGGCTTGATATGTTCACATGTGTCGGTCGTTCAGGAGAAACCAACTATTTCAAGTTGAATGGAATCTTCGCTTGAGTTCGATAAATATCGGTCTGAGCTTAAGCGAATGGGAATTTGTGTGATAATTCCTACCTACAATAACAGTAAAACAATTCAGCGTGTTATTGATGGTGTGCTTGCTTACACTGATGATGTGATTGTAGTAAATGATGGTGCTACAGACGATACTTCCAAGATTTTGCAGCAGTATGAAGGTCACGTTGAAATAACAGGTTATTCGGTTAATAAAGGCAAAGGTGTAGCACTAAAAACTGGATTTAAGAGGGCTTTAGAATTAGGGTTCACTCATGCCCTCACGATAGATAGTGATGGACAGCATTTTCCTGAAGATATTCCCAAGTTTATAGAGGCGCATCGTCAAAATCCAGAAGCGGTAGTCATGGGCGCTAGAAACCTTGCTGCTGAAGGAATGCCAGGTAAAAACAGCTTCGCGAATCGGTTTTCTAATTTTTGGTTTTTTGTCGAAACCGGCCATAGAATGCCAGATACTCAAACAGGATTTAGATTATATCCACTTAAAATGGTGGAAAAGCTAAGCCTTTTTACCACCCGATTTGAGTTTGAAATTGAAGTGATTGTAAAACTTGCTTGGAGAGATGTGCCATTTGTTTCGGTTCCTATTAAGGTGACTTATGATCCAACTGAACGTGTTTCGCACTTTCGACCAGGGCCCGATTTCACACGAATAAGCTTCTTAAATACTTGGTTGTGCATTCTCACCCTGCTCTACCATTTGCCAAGACGATTGCTAAAGGGAGGTAAAATCTTCAAGCTCATTAGAGACGAGGCCATAAACCCATCAGAATCAAACTTGAGAAAAGCTTCCAGTATTGGATTTGGAGTTTTTATGGGAATAGTTCCCATCTGGGGTTTTCAGCTGATGATAGGAATTCCTGCAGCCGTGCTATTGAGACTAAATAAGGTCCTTTTTATAGCAGCTGCAAATGTCAGTTTACCACCAATGATACCGGTGATAATATTTCTCAGCTACATTTTTGGAGAGCCTTTTATTGATGCAGAACCAATCCATTTATCTACCATAGAAAATGTTGATTTAAGCACAATTCACAAGAACTTTGTTCAGTATGTGATTGGAGCAATAATCTTGGCCCTCACGGCTGGATTAGGTGCGTTTCTATTAAGCTGGGCAAGTTTTTCCATGCTCAGGAAAGAGGAAAAGCATCACATTTCTTGAACCTCCTTGTAGCGGAAACAATCTGTAGTATGGTCGTTGACCATACCCGTAGCTTGCATATGAGCATAGACAACCGTGGAGCCTACGAATTTGAACCCGCGTTTTTTAAGATCCTTACTCAGAATGTCAGAGATCTGAGTATTCGGAGGTAAGTTTCTTAAGTTGTCGATTGAATTCTGCTTCGGCTTGCCATCTACAAATTGCCAGATGTATTTATCAAACGAACCAAACTCTTTCTGAACTGCGATAAAAGCCAATGCATTGCCAATAGCAGCATGAATTTTTAGCTTATTCCGAATAATCCCAGCATTACCAAGAAGAGATTGGATTTTCTCGTCATCGTAGGCTGCCACCTTTTCAACATCAAAAAAATCGAAGGCTATTCTGAAATTTTCTCGTTTACGAAGTACCGTTATCCAGCTCAATCCAGCTTGGAAGGTTTCAAGAATCAGAAATTCGAATAATTGTTGATCGTCATGAACGGGAACTCCCCATTCTTTATCATGATACGCGATATAAAGCGGGTCTTCTGATACCCAACCGCATCTTTTTACACCCATATTAGGAATGAAAATAACTACCTGAACAGGAAGTTACTTCTTCTTCTTAATTGGCTTAGCGTCTTTCACAAACTTGCCGTTTACTGATTCTCCAAGAACGATAACATCCTTAGACTTTTCGTAGTCCATTACAGCAATTTTCATTTCATCCTCGGTATCTCTTCTAATCTTGATACCACTAGCTGCGCCAGTGTTTCTCACTTCTATGTAATAGCCGTCTTTAAGCTTTTTCGGTCTTGTAGGAGGTCTTCCCATTGCGTATTTAGTTCAGTTTTGCTGCTCATGTAAAGAAATCTCACGATTGAGTAGCTGAAATTCATTAAGGGTGAAATATAGGAATTTGAGCGAGACCGAAAGGATAAATTTTGCAATTACTCTAAACTCTTAATTGTTAAGAAGCATCGAATAGAAAATATGTGTTCAAAAACGGCTGGATGCGCATAAGATTAGCTAAATCAGGAACTGCTACCACCATCAATTTTCTACATTTACCGCTCTTAAAATTTGCTTATGAAAGAAACTGCTCTTACCCAAAAACACACAAAATTAGGCGCTAAAATGGTGCCGTTTGCTGGCTATAATATGCCATTACAATATGAAGGTCTCACCGTAGAACATGAGCTGGTTAGGTCTGCTGTTGGTGTTTTCGATGTTTCGCATATGGGCGAATTCATTGTAAGGGGAGAAGGTGCATTTGAATTAGTGCAAAAAGTAACGTCAAATGATGTTTCGGTGTTGGTTGATGGTAAGATTCAGTATTCCTGTTTGCCAAATGAAACGGGAGGAATTGTTGATGACTTGCTAGTTTACCGCATTGATGAAAAAACGTATATGTTGGTTGTTAATGCATCAAATATTGATAAAGATTGGGCTCACATCAGTAAGTACAATACCGCGGGTGTTGAGATGATTAATATCTCTGACCAAACTACCCTCTTAGCCGTGCAAGGACCTAAGGCGGCAGCTGCTTTACAGTCTCTTACAAGCATCAATTTGGATGAAATGGTGTATTACACCTTTGAAAAAGGCGTGTTTGCTGGAATCGATAACGTGTTGGTTAGCGCTACAGGATATACGGGAGCAGGAGGATTTGAAATTTATTTTGAAAATGAGCATGCAGACAAAATTTGGAATGCAGTGTTTGAGGCTGGAGCAGAATTTGGCATCAAGCCCATTGGCCTTGCAGCTAGAGATACACTTCGTTTAGAAATGGGGTTTTGTCTATACGGAAATGACATTAGCGATACAACATCTCCAATAGAAGCTGGGTTAGGCTGGGTAACCAAGTTTACAAATGATTTCACCAATTCTGCAGCGCTTTTAAAGCAAAAGGAAGAGGGAACTGCCCGTAAGCTGGTTGGTTTTGAGTTAGTTGATAGAGGTATTCCTCGCCATGATTATCCAATAGTGGATGCTGAAGGCAACGAAATTGGAATTGTTACATCCGGTACAATGGCACCCAGCTTGAAAAAGGCTGTTGGCCTTGGATATGTTAAGACCGCTTTTTCTAAAAAGGACACAGAAATCTATATCCTCATTCGCGATAAGCGAATAAAGGCGAAGGTTGTCCGACCACCATTTTATAAAGCTTAAGATTTGAATAAAGTCGAAGTTTGCTTTTCTCCACCACTATTTGATCTTTTCGCAAAGAAGGAAAGCATTGTTGTTGTGGTAGATGTTTTTCGTGCTACATCAGCCATGGTCACTGCGTTTCAGCATGGCGCAAAGTCGTTTATTCCTGTTTCAACGATTAAAGAAGCAAAGGAATTGAGCGAGCAAGGGTTTTTAGCTGGAGGCGAACGAAATGGAGAGGTTGTAAAGGGGTTTGAATTTGGAAATAGTCCTTTCTCTTACATGAATGACAACATTCGAGGCAGAGATATTGCGCTTACAACTACCAATGGCACGCGGGCAATTAACATAGCTGCAAAAGGAGTGGATACGGTGCTAATTGGCTCGTTTCTTAATCTCCAAGCTCTGGCAGATTATTTAAAAACGCAAGAACGGGATGTGATTATCTTTTGTGCAGGTTGGAAAGACCGTTTCAATATGGAAGACAGTCTTTTTGCAGGCGCATTAACCATGCTGTTACTTACAAGCGGAAAGTTTGAATCTGAATGTGACAGTGCCAATGCAAGCAGTCTTGTATACCGTACGGCTAGAAAAAACCTCAAACGATTTCTTGCCAATTGTTCGCATCGCAAGCGTTTGGGGCATCTCAACTTAGAGAAAGATGTAGAATACTGCTTACAAACCGACACAACTGATGTGATTCCTGTTTTAAAAGATGGCAGATTGGTTTTGCTGAAGTAGTTGAGAAACGCCTATTGTGTATTTTGCACCAAGCATGATTAAGCAAACCGTCATCCGATTTATTCTAGTTGTCTTGCTACTTATTCCGTTAAGTGGTAATCACCTTTTTTCTTGGGGATTCTTCGCACACAAGCGCATTAACAGGTTGGCTGTTTTTACGCTTCCGCCAGATATGATTGGCTTCTATAAGCGCAATCTCAACTACGTTACCGAACACGCTGTGGATCCGGATAAACGCAGATATGTTGGTAAAGATGAAGCGCCACGGCATTACATCGATATTGACCATTATGGAGAAGGAATGGCTGCGTTTGATGAAATGCCAAGGAAATGGTCTGAGGCTGTTCAGAAGTACACAGAGGATACTCTAAATGCCTACGGAATTGTCCCGTGGCACATAGATGTAATGATGCATCGTTTAACCAAGGCGTTTTCTGATAAAGATCACGACCGAATATTGAGATACTCATCAGACATGGGACATTACATTGCCGATGCTCATGTGCCATTACACACTACCGAAAACTACAATGGCGCCATGACAGACCAGAAGGGAATTCATGGTTTTTGGGAAAGCCGTTTACCCGAGTTATTCTCTGATAACTACGATTTTCTAGTTGGTAGGGCTGTTTATATCGATGAACCATTAGATTTTGCTTGGGACTTTGTAATGGTAAGTCATTCGGCAAAAGACAGCGTGTTGGATATGGAACGAGCATTGAATGCAGAATGGCCTTCCGACCAGAAATATGCAATGGAAAACCGTGGTCAAACACTCATGAAGGTTTACTCTCAGGAGTATTCGAAAGAATACCATGATAGAATGAACGGAATGGTTGAAAGACGCATGAGAGCTGCGATTCATGCCATCGGCAGTATGTGGTATACGTGTTGGATAAATGCTGGACAACCAGATTTATCTCAGATGTACGACAAAGAGCTTTCTGCCGAAGAGCAAGAAGAAATGATAGAACTAGAACTCCAAATTAAAGGTGCCGATGGCATCAAGGGGCGGCAACATGACGACTAGTTTAAAAGGATTAAAGGTTCTTGAATTAGCCTCTGTTTTAGCAGGTCCATCTGTAGGAATGTTTTTTGCCGAGTTAGGCGCATCGGTTATTAAGGTTGAGAACCCTCGAACCAACGGTGATGTGACACGCGGATGGAAGCTGAAAAGCGAAAACTCTGAAAAGGATTACTCCGCATATTTTGCTTCAGTTAATTGGGGCAAAGAGCACCTTTTTATCGATTTAAAGAATAACGAAGGAGCAGAGCAAGTGCGAAAACTGGCCGCAGAGTCAGACATTGTTTTAAGCAATTATAGACCAGGGCAAGCAGAAGCTTACGGACTAGATTATAAATCCATTAAGAAGGGCAATCCCACGGTTATCTATGGTCATATTTCTGGGTTTGGAGAAAACGATGACAGACCAGCATTCGATGTGGTGCTTCAGGCAGAATCAGGCTATATGTTTATGAATGGTCAGCCTGATAATGAGCCTGCAAAAATCCCAGTTGCAATAATCGACATTCTTGCTGCGCATCAATTAAAAGAAGGTTTGCTTTTAGCATTGGTGAAAAAGGAAAGAACTGGCGAAGGCTGTAAAGTTTCTGTTTCCTTGCTTGATGCTGCGGTGACATCCTTGGTCAATCAAGCAACAAACTGGTTAATGAACGGTCATATTCCTCAACGCCTAGGCTCCTTACACCCAAACATTGCCCCGTATGGTGAAGTGCTCACTACCGCTGACCAAAAACAAATTGTATTGGCAGTTGGTACAGAACAGCAGTTTGAAAGTCTGTGTAGCGTGCTTGATTTATCTTCGCTATTAGAAGATTCGAGGTTTATTGATAATCAGACTAGAGTTGAAAACAGAGTTGAACTAAAGACCTTTTTGGTGCAAAAAGCCAAGCTGAAATCATCTACAGAACTAATGAACCAGTTTCTTGAGAAAGGAATTCCTGCAGGAATAATTAAGAATATGCAGGAAGTTTTTGAAATGGAGCAAGCACAAAATTCAATTTTAGTGGATAAGATGAGCGATGGTTCTGAAGCTAAACGAGTATCTCAAATCGCCTTTAAAATAAGCTGATGGAAATTACATGGGATTGGAAATCATTTGCTGAATTAAGCGCAGAAGAAGTTTATACCATTTTGTGCGTGCGGCAAAAAGTGTTTGTTTTAGAACAAGAGTGCCTTTACCTAGATGCAGATGGAAAAGACCGAAAGTCGTTTCATTTAATGGGCATGGCTGGAAAAGAGTTAGTGGCCTATGCCCGCATAGTAGAGCCAGGAGTTAGCTACGCAGAAGTTTCAATTGGCAGAATTCTTAGTTCCGAATCGGCAAGAGGAAGTGGGGCAGGCAAAGAGTTGATGAACCAAGCATTAACCAGAATAGAAGAAGAGTTTGGTAAAGTTCCAATCAGAATTTCGGCACAGAGCTACCTAGAGAAATTCTATCAAAAGTTTGGCTTCGAATCAACAGGAAAAGAATACCTAGAGGATGAAATACCTCACATGGAAATGCTCAGAAAGAGTTGAATTTTACCACGCGCATTGCTTCTGTTTTTCCGTCAATCATCAATTGACACACAAACGGCTTGCGTAACGTGCCTTCTGGCTCGTAGTTGAATTCATATTCTCCTTCTTGTAATTCTCCCTTATATACAGTGGCTATTTCATTTCCATTCATGTCTGTTACACGAACTTCAGCGTTGTGTGTCTTCTTCATACTCACTTGTACTTGTGCAGCATTTTTTGAAGTCTGAGTTCTTACACGGATGTAAAAATCGTCTGCAACCTTTTTCTCTCTTGCTTCCTTTCTTTCTTTTCGAGCAGCGTCTAAATGTTCTTTACGCTCATTTTTAAACACATATAGTTCACTAGTTTGAGCAAATACACTCGTGCTAATAAGAAGGAGTACCCAGAGGGTGGAAATTATCGCTTTCATGGTTCCGTTGGTTTCAATGTTATATACCCCCATTGCCGCAGATAGTTATAGTCGTTGGTAGATGAAATTGGTCGTTTGCCGATAACCACATGCTACTACCTTTGCCATAGCATGTACACATACCTTATTCGCCCTCTTTTTTTCCTTCTGGAACCAGAAAAAGCCCACCATTTTGTGACGGCTATGTTCAAACTTATTCTCAAAATACCTGGTAAGCGATGGGTGATTGAGAAGCTCTATAAAGTGGAAGACAAGAGATTAGAACGCGAATTGTTCGGGTTGAAATTTCCGAACCCTGTAGGACTTGCAGCTGGGTTTGACAAGCAAGCTTCTTTCTACAAAGAATTCAGCTCACTCGGTTTCGGATTCATTGAAATTGGAACCATTACGCCAAAGCCGCAAGACGGAAATCCACAGCCACGTATGTTTCGGTTACCGAAAGACCAAGGGTTAATTAATCGCATGGGATTTAACAATGGCGGATTGGAGATGGCACGAAAGAACCTCCAAAACCGCGATAAGAATTTCATTATTGGTGGCAACATTGGCAAGAATAAGCTTACGCCTAATGAGAACGCCATTGACGATTATCTAGAATGTTTTCGTGGCTTACACGATTTGGTAGATTATTTTGTGGTGAATGTTTCTTCGCCTAATACGCCTGGATTACGAGAATTACAAGACAAAGAACCGCTACTTCGCATCTTAAATGCATTGAAGGAAGAGAACACGAAAATCCCAACTCCTCGACCAATTCTACTCAAAATTGCACCAGACCTCACCGATTCTCAATTGGACGATATCGTGGAAATTGTGGCTGAATCAAAGATTGACGGCATCATTGCCACCAACACCACCATTTCTAGAGAAGGGTTGTCATCTAGTAAAGAGTTACTGGCAGAAGCGGGTGGGCTAAGCGGCTTGCCTGTGCGTGAAAGAAGCACGGAAGTAATTAGCTACCTACACCAAAAAAGCAATGGTTCATTTCCAATTATTGGCGTGGGAGGAATTCATTCTGCCGAAGACGCTTTAGAAAAGCTAAAAGCAGGCGCTAGTTTAGTTCAGGTTTACACTGGTTTTATCTACGCAGGACCTGGATTGATGAAAAGTATAAACAAAGCGCTGCTCAAATAGTTAGGTATGAATATGAGCGAAGAAATTCAACTAATTGAATGCCCGCGTGATGCCATGCAGGGCATTCATGATTTTATTGACACCGATAAAAAGGTGGCGTACATCAATGCGCTGCTCAAATGCGGATTTCACACTCTTGATTGCGGCAGTTTTGTATCGCCAAAGGCTATTCCTCAAATGAAGGACACCTCTGCAGTGCTTGATAAATTGGACGAAGGTTCGGGAACAAAATTCTCGGTTATTGTTGCCAATCAGCGGGGGGCTTCTGATGCAGCAAACCACCCTCGCGTAGATATTTTGGGTTTTCCTTTCTCTGTTTCAAACGATTTTCAGAAACGAAACACGAATGCTTCTAGAGAAGAAGCATTGGATAGAGTAAAAGAAGTGAAGGAGTTGTGCGTAAAGCACGACAAGGAATTGCTCATTTACTTGAGCATGGCATTCGGCAATCCGTATGGAGAGGTTTGGAGCGAGGATATTGTAGCAGAATGGACCATGAAAATGGCGGCTTTAGATATTCAGCTTTTTATGCCTTCAGATACCATAGGTTCTTCTACACCAGAATCTATAACCGCTGTTTATAGTCTATTGAATAAGGAGTTTCCGAAGTTGCAGATTGGTGCACACTTACATACCACGCCTACTACGTGGGAAGAAAAACTGAATGCTGCTTGGAATAATGGCTGCAGGCGCTATGATTCTGCCCTTAAAGGATTGGGTGGCTGCCCAATGGCAAAAGACGATTTAACGGGCAATATGCCAACCGAACGGGTACTTCAATTCTTAGAGGGGAAAGGAGTAGAGTCGGGGGTAGATGAAAATGCATTTCTAGCAGCCATGCAATTGGCAGGAAAGACCTTCCCGCAGGGATGAAAAACAGGAAAGCGTCACTCGCTTTCATCTTTACCACCGTAGCGGTAGATATGATTGGTGTCGGAATTATCATTCCGGTTATTCCAGAATTGATTGGCAATGTGGCGGTGGTTACGCTTGACGAAGCTGCAGCTATTGGCGGATTAATGATGATGGCTTTTTCTGGGATGCAGTTCTTTTTTGCTCCCATTACTGGCGAATTAAGCGACAGATTTGGCAGACGTCCCTTGTTGCTGTTCTCCTTATTAGCTCTATCGGCAGATTATCTTTTTCACGCTTTTGCGCCCTCTATCTTTTGGTTGTTCGTGGGTAGAATACTGGCAGGAATTGCAGGAGCCAGTTACACTGTGGCTAACGCATACATAGCAGATATCTCTTTAGCCGAAAACAAAGCCAAGAATTTTGGATTAGTCGGTGCTGCCTTTGGCATTGGCTTTATTCTAGGACCCGTAATTGGTGGTGTGTTTGGCGAATTATGGGGATTTAGAGCCCCGTTTATTGCTTCGGCTGCTTTAGCGTTTCTCAATTTCCTCTTTGGGGTATTTGTGTTACCCGAATCATTGCCTATTGAAAAGAGAAGAAAAATCGATTTTAAGAAGATGATTCCTGGGGTGAGCCTCGCCAATTTGGTACGGTATAAATCCATGGGGCTATTTATTGGCGCATTCTTCCTTGCGTTTTTAGCGGGTCAGGCTATGCCATCTACTTGGACCTTCTTCACCATAGAGAAACTAGGTTGGAGCGAAATTGATATTGGTATTAGTCTTGCATTTGTGGGAGTGCTTATTGCACTGGTACAATCTGTATTGGTGGGTTGGACAACCACCAAGTTTGGCACAGAACGAACGATTGTTGGTGGGTATCTAATGGCAGCAGTAGGAATGGCGCTTATTTCTCAATCGTCAGAAACATGGCACATGTACGCGTTCATTATTCCATATTCGTTGGGAGGAGTGGCATCGCCAACGCTGCAAGGTTTATTATCTAATCAGGTAGGAGAAGGGGAGCAGGGCAAATTGCAAGGCGCTATTACCAGTTTAATGAGCATTACCGCCATTATTGGTCCCTTATTTCACACGCAATTGTTTCAAGCGTTTTCGGGTGCCGATGCTGTCTTTTACTTTCCAGGTGCACCCTTTGCTGCCGCAGCTTTATTGCTTTCTTGCTCTTTAGCCTTAGCGGTAATTGCACTGAGAAGAACAGACCGAATCGGTTAAAAAAAGAAACTGCCCAGTCAAAAGCGATTAAACTTTCTTCCGGGCAGTCCCAATTTACACGGTATCGTCATTGCGAATGAAATGAAGCAATCTCCGTTAGATTACTTCGTCATTCTTTCTCGTAATGACGTGGTGGTTTATTAATTCGAAACGAACGTTCTAGTATCGTACTGGTTTCTTACAGATTGGTCGAAGGTGTTGAGGAAACGAGCTTCTGCACCTGCAACTTCTCCTGTTGTTT
>CALCGD010000145.1 GCA_937900875.1 uncultured Flavobacteriales bacterium | reverse complement strand
GAGCAACAAGCTGTTGATATGGGGCTTGTAACCCGTGACACGTTAATGGTAAGTGTTCGCGATTCGCTGTTCAAAACCGATGGAGACATCAACTTAATACGAATGATTCCACCAGACCACAAACAAGAGTTTAGCTTGGAAAGTGGGATAATCGAAAAAGGACAGGTTGAAGTACCGGTATTTGAAGTGTTTGCTCAAAACACATATATTTTTGACGGGATTGAACCAGAATACTACGACCCGACCAAAGGGTTGAAGGTTGGTTCAATGACCGAGCCTTCTACCAGTGGTAACTGGGAATAGGGTTTTGCCTTCTTCCTTATTCAAGAAAGAATTTCACTTAACTGCCGATAACGAGCAGGAGGATACTGGAACTAATGATGTTACCAGTTTCATTGACATTTCCAGATTTGGTATTCAAGTATTAAAACTGAATACTGCTTTCAAAGCCATTGAGTTTGTTTCATTTCTGTTCCCATATTCAGGCACAGACAGTGTTTGGTCATCCAGAATTGAAAACCTTCATAGCACTTCGGAATTCAACAACCTCTTAGCAGATACAAAGAGGCGTTACAGCGTACGAACCGCACAGGTCACATTTATTCCTAAGGCGCTTTACAACGCGGATAAAAAAGCCGAAATATTCAATTCCTTATTTAATTCGGTCAAAGGGAATTCCATTGATTTTCAGAATCTTGCCAACTCAGAAATGGTTGGGTTATTTAGCGTTCCTGAAATTCTAAAAACGCTTACCACGGGCGCAGTCACGAATTCATTTTGTTCCTGGATGGACACCCTTGAAATGGCAGCAAAATTCGCTCGTGCAACTCTAGTCATTGAGGAACGAGAATTTGCACTGGTTATCATAAAAGACGGACAACTTAAATTTTGTAATTGGTTTAGTTACTCAAAGAATGATGACGTCCTTTATTTCCTAATGGCAACATTGGAAAACTTGAAAATCCTTCATTCAGAAATTGAAATTTCACTTGGCGGAATGATTACGAAAGGTGATGATCTACATTTTTCCATCTCAAAATACCTCGGTAATATTTCATTTCTTAAAAAGCCAACTAATCTAACGTACAGTTACTCTTTCAATCAATTGGCTGACCACAAGTTTCCATTCATACTTGCTACTGCATGCGCATAATAAGCGGTTTTCATAAAGGGCGAACGATAAGGGCTCCAAAAAACCTCCCAGTTCGTCCAACAACTGACATGGCCAAGGAAGGTCTATTCAATATCCTCAACAACCTTGTTGAATTTGACGAACTAAACGTGCTTGATTTATTTTGTGGCACAGGCAATATTAGCTTCGAATTCGTCAGTCGTGGAGCGAAAACCGTGACAAGTGTAGATTCAAACTCAAGGTGCGCTGCATTTGTAAAATCTACATTCGATGAGCTCAAGTACGAGTCCGGCACAATCATTAAAGCCGATGCGCTACGTTTTGCAGAAACAGCAAAGAAGAAATGGAGTTTAATTTTTGCCGATCCACCGTACAGCTATGAGCACTATCCAAAGCTGGTTACTACCATTTTGGAAAATGGCCTTTTAGATGATGAAGGAATACTAGTTGTTGAGCACCCTGCTGAAGTTGATTTTAGCTCCTTCCCTGCCCTAACACAAACCCGTAAATATGGACGAGTTCATTTTAGCTTTTTCGAGCTAGAATCGTAGGAAGAAATCCTTCGTTAAATCTTTATACTCATCAGAGTAATCATGTCGATTTGCTGATTTCTCAATCATAAAATCTCTTCTGGCTGGTTCACCAATATCTTTCTTAGTAAAGTTTACCATCAGCCTTATTTCTGGATAATTGGGCTGAGGAAACACATCCAGCACTTCCTTTGGATAAAAACCCTCTGTCTTAGCTGAATTGCAGAAAACCTCGTATTCCGTTTTAGGGAAAATTACTGCGAATCTGCCTTCTGGTTTCAGCAATTGAGAAACATGCTTAAAAAGGTCGATAGGTTTTAAGGCAACTGTGTGTTTTGCCAATTGAATTGATATGTCTTTCGAAGGCTGAGAATGCGAATAAAACGGTGGGTTACAAACAACAAAGTCGTACGTTTTTCCTCGTTTCACAAAATCGGCTACATCTTCATTGTAAACCACCATGTTAGAAAAACATGAGCGCATAACATTCGTTTTTGCTTGATTGGCAGCAATCGGATTAATCTCAATCATATCGACCGAAACAACGGCTCGTTGGGCAATCATCAAAGAAATGAGCCCAGTTCCAGTTCCAATATCTAAAACCGAATCTCCGTCTTTTACAGGAGCCCATGCACCGAGTAAAACACCATCGGTACCTACCTTAAACCCGCCAGCTGAATGGTAAACCCGAAATTTTTTGAACTGAAAAAATGGTTCAGCCATTAATGTAAAGATCAATCAAACCGTCTGGTGCTTCAATCTTAATAGAGCGCTTTTCATTGTCAATATTCTTTACAATAGCATCAACCCACGGCACAAGAATCAACTTATCGTCCTTTTCAATTTCAAGAACTGGATGCTGGGCAGTTTCTAAAATCCCAACCACAGAACCAATCTCTCCTTTTTCGAAATCAGTAACAACAAACCCGATCAACTCCTCGGTAGCATCCGTTTTTATTCCGATAAATCGCGCTTCTTCAATTAGAATATCATTTCCAACGAATCTCTCTGCGTGCTCTAGCGTATCAACATCTTCAATTTTCATAGTCCAGATATTGTGGGATGCTGCAGAGCATTCCTCCACAAAAAAAGGAACCGGTCCACCCTGTAATTGGATGAAGACCGGTTCTTCTGTTTCTAACGGCTGCACTCCAGCCGCATATATATTAACCTTGAAAGCTCCTTTCAGTCCGTGAGACCGAGTAATGGTTCCAAGGACCTTCAGATCAATCACGCTTATTCAGCTGGTTTCTCTTCTTCTTTTGCTTCTTCTGCAGGAGCAGCAGCTTCCTCAGCAGCTGGTTCTTCAGCAACAGCCTCAACAGCCGGTGCTTCTTCTACGGCAGTAACAGCTTCTTCAGCAACCACTTCTGGAGCGGCTTCTGCAGCAACTTCAGCAGGAGCTTCTCCTTCTTCAGTAGCTTCTTCTGTAGCCCCTTCAACTTCTTCCGCAAGCGGAGAGTTTTTAGCAGCAACTTTAGCAGCAATAGCAGCTTTCTTTACTTCTTCAGATTTCAAGGCATCAGCTTTCGCTTTATCCTGTGCTTTCGAAATTGCGTTAGCTCCTTCCTGAATTTTGTTTGATTTCTCGTTCAACCATTTATCAAAACGAGCATCCGCCTCTTCCTGAGAAAAAGCACCTTTTTTAACTCCACCTGATAGGTGTTTCTTATAGAGAACTCCCTTGTAAGAAAGAATTGCCCGACACGTGTCGGTAGGCTGAGCTCCATTCTCCAACCACCTCAATGCTCCATCAACATCTAACTCGATGGTTGCTGGATTGGTGTTCGGATTATAAACTCCCAACTTTTCAATGTTCTTCCCATCTCGTGGGGCGCGCGAATCGGCTACTACAATGTGAAAAAATGCGTAGCTTTTTCTTCCGTGTCTCTGCAATCTAATTTTAGTTGGCATATGACTTTATTAATTGTTTAAAAATTTCGGGGTGCAAAAATGCGATAATCCTAACATATTAACAAGCCCTTTTTTAAATCATTTTAATAGAGCGAAATTAAGTTACAATGGTGCTTGAAATGATACTGGCTGACAAACGGTTGTTTTAAACGTTAAAAAAGTCAAACCCACACAACATTTCTAGGAGTGATGTCGTTGTTAAAAGCAAAGACAGAAATCATGGTAATCGCCTATTTCATATTCTCAGCTGCACTATTTGCCATGGCAATAGATGTGGCAACCGAAGAATAACTTTTAACCATTTCTGAACTCAATTTCGAGCCGTCAGAGATGTTTAAACAGTTATCAACAAGTCTATTTTAAGGGGTTCAAATCCTTAACTTCGGAGTGTCTTACTGCTAAGCCAAACCGTTCATGTTTTTAATTTACGATACGGAGACCACTGGTCTACCGAAGGATTACAAAGCCCCCATATCAGACGCTGAAAACTGGCCTAGGCTGGTACAATTAGCGTGGCAGTTACACGCAGCAGATGGGTCTTTAATCGAGGCAAATAATTTCATTGTAAAGCCTGACGGATTTGATATCCCGTACAATTCGGAGAAGATTCACGGTATTTCCACAAAAAAGGCGATTGAAGAAGGAATTCCGCTGCAAGAGGCTTTGGATCTTTTCACTGAGGTACTTGGCAAAACAAAAATTGTAGCTGGTCACAATATTGAATTCGACAACAATATTATGGGCGCGGAATACTTGCGTTTGGGCGATTCTGCGCCAATTATGGATTACCCATCGCTAGACACGAAAAACGAATCGACAGCATTTTG
>CALCGD010000144.1 GCA_937900875.1 uncultured Flavobacteriales bacterium | reverse complement strand
ATACCTTGCTCCAGTCGTAGTTCGGGTCACGCTTTGGAACCTTTCCATTGGCAATGAAGAAGATAGTGTCGTTCTTATCGGCATAGGTAATGTTTTGCATCACAATCCCTTGAATCTTCAATGTTTCGTAGAACTCGGTATAATTTGTTGCCTTGTTCATTCTGTACCATTGTTCGCCTGCATTCATTTCAAATAGAGTAGGCATCCGGAAGGCGAAGGTGCCATGCTCAGTAACAAACGTAGGACCGTAAACACTCCACCAATACTTCTTCTTAATCGTGATTTTAAAGCCTTGCTTTTTACCAAGACCAACTCTCAGTTTAGCACGTTTTGTTTCCAATGGGAGCCATTCGCCATCAAACAAATACAGGTTTTTCTTCTTCGGGTGCATGGTTAATTCGTACACATCCTGTAGGTCGAGGTCTCCTGTTGTATGCGCCCAACTTAAGTGCTCATTGGTTCCATGCAAAACAGACACACTACCATGAAACAGTCCGCCTGTTATGTTCCAACCTTCTTCGCTATGTAAGTGTGCCTCATACCAAGAAAGAATTCCTTCAATAGGCTGATGAGAATTGATAACGTGATACGTGTTTCCGTGGTCGGTTAAAGCAGAATTGAAAGCATAAGCGTTCGAACCAATTCCATCATCATTGATTTCCTTCTTTGGTAGTTGATGAGCAAATCGGCCATCTAGAATGCCAGTAATAACGCCATCAACTCCCGCCATAAGGCTTTGCCCCAACATGAAACCAATAATTACTTCTTGTGGAGTTACTGGAAATGCTCTCTTTATCCAAACTTCTTCGGGGTGTGCAGTTGCATATGCGTTTACTCCCTGACACGCTGCTTCAAGAATAAGTTTGAAGTCATCGGCTACGCCTGATTCATAGTTCTTTTCTACAAACTCATGCAAGCCCATAGCTTGTACTGCGTAATCTATTTTGGCTCCATCTACACCTAAGTGAGCACCTAAATGGCACTTGGCAGCCATCAACAGAAACTGAAGAGTTTCAAAATCATCTTCGCACGCTGCCCATTCTAGACCGTACGCTACTTCGGCATCGGTTTTCGCGAAAATGTGCGGTACACCAAAACTATCGCGTACAATATCAATCTTGCTTGCGTCAATAAGAACCTGAGGTTCAAAATTGAATTTTCGTACTTGAGATTGAGCGTTTAAGCTGACGGAGAAAAGGATGAAAGCCGCGATAGCTTTCAGGACAAACTGATGCATTTAGGGTTAGGGGTTATTTGATTGAATTTATTGAACAATAGCTTTTAAGCCGCGAAGCCCCATGTCTACAGGCACCTCTCCCGAATCATATTGTCCATTTGAATTGTCGTCCGTCCATTCAAAACTCTGATTGGTTGAGAATGAAAGTTTTACTTCGATGTTTTCAGTTTCATTTCCAGTGATGGTCAATGGAGTTTGAAACGGACCCGTTACCAAGCAACTTCCAGCAGGAATCGGGCTATTTGCCAATGGATTGACAACTGTAATTCCTCCCGCAGGTACTTGCCCGGTTAAGAAGAAGCTTGTTCCTACTACTGTGGATTCAAATCCCCAATATCCTTGAAGCTTGTTGGCGTTTACGTTCTCAACCTTTTGATTGACATTGTAAGAAGTGATGTAGGTGTTAAATCCAATAAAAGAGGCAAGCGTACCAGTTAAATTGTTAAACCCGTTTGCGTTGTAAACAATGTCAAAGTCTTGATAGGTAACAGAAACACGGATGTATTGGTAGGTTCCGGCAGAAATTGAACTTAAAGGAATAGATAGAAAAACCTCGTTCTCTCCGGTAACGACTGCTTGGTCGAAATCAATTGCACGGCTTCCACCTGCGGTGGTTTCTGGGCCTTCGTAAACAACCTCACCCGTTCCCAATGCTGTCCAAGCGGTTGGAATCATTTCTACATAATGCCCCGACATTTTATTGAATGTTGGAGATTGTGCAGCATTTCCAGAAGGAACGGTCGAAGGGTTGCCGAAAGCGTTCAAACGTGCTTGAGTTGGGTCGAATTTAAATTTGAAAACCAATTGCGGTCCTACAGGAACATGGCTACAAGAACCATCATCTTCCTCGGCTTCTGAATCATAATTTGTTGCTGTGACATCAGTACATCCTTTTTTCTTTGGAGTACAAGAAGAGAACGTGCCGATAGCGAACGACAAAGCAATTAGAAGAATAAGCTGTGTGTGTTTCATGGTTTTGTCAGGAGTTTGCTCAAATGTAAATATCCTAAGTGTTTGAAAATGAGAACTTCGTGAATTTGGACATCAGTTTTTAACGAAATACATATCAATTTCGCCTTTTCCTTTGGCTGCAATCTTCCCGCGGTATTCGCAGGTAAATTGATGCTTCACCTGTTGGTAGGTTGTTTCCGAAATATTAACCCTTCCAACCTCGCCTGAGCTTTCCATTCTAGATGCGGTGTTCACAGTATCTCCCCAAATATCATATTGGAACTTTTTAATGCCAACGATTCCTGCTACAACGGGACCAGTGTGGATTCCAATTCGAATTTCGAAGAAGGGTAATCCTTTCAACTTCTTCAAGACCTTCCCATTTTCTACAAACGCGGCCATTTCTAGTGCTGCTTTCACCACATCTGTTGCATGCGTTTCATTGGGTCGAGGCAAGCCTCCAGCAGCCATGTAGGCATCTCCAATGGTTTTGATTTTCTCCACGCCATGCTTGGCCATGATACGATCAAACTCCGAGAAACATTCGTGAATATCTCGAACAAGATCCTTGGGAGCTAAAGTTTCAGACATGGCAGTAAAGCCTTTGAAGTCGGTAAAAAGTACCGTGACTTCATCCATAAGTTTAGCATCAACAGAGCCTTTGGCTTTCAATTCCTCCGCTGTTTCTACTGGAAGGATGTTCAGCAATAACTCTTCGGAACGCGTGTAAAGCTTTTCAACTTCTTTTTTCTCCTTTACAACGTCTGCAGTTCTATCCGCGACTGTTTGCTCCAATACCCGGTTCTGTTCCTTTAGAACTCGCTCTCTGCCCTTCACAATCAGCAATATGATCGCAGTTAGAAGGAGAAGAAGGCTAAGCTGTACGTACCACATGCTCCACCATGGAGGTTGTATGGTGAATCGATAGGAGAATTCTGATTCGGTTTCGACTCGGTTACTGTTAATAGCTTTGGCCATGAACGTGTATTCTCCAGGCGAAATGTTTGGGTATTGTGCTGATGCATTTAGAGAGTAGGGGCTCCAATGTTCGTCTTGCCCAACTAATTTGAAGCTATAAGAAACCTTATCAGTGGTTAATGCTCGAACTTCAAATGTTAGGTGGTTGTTTTTGTGATTTAAATTGAGTTCAATTGGGACACCTGTAAATGGATTGATGGAATCTGCATAAAGGAGCCAATCAACCCGTTCGTGTGCTAAACGGATGTTCTCCAATCTAATTTTTGGTGGAAAAACTGTGGATTGGTCGTACTTAGGTCGGTACGCTGTAATCCCATTTGCTGAACCAAACCAGACCGTACCGTCTCCATCAATTTCAACCGCATTTTGGTCTATCTCAAAAGTTGGCAAGCCATCTTTCTCACTGTAAGTGCGCATTTCAATGATGTTGCCGTCCAAGTCGAATTTGGTTCTGTGTACACCCTCAGGAGTACCAACCCACAGGCAATTGGCCTGTAGATCCCAATGCAAAGACTTAACGCGATTGGTGAATGAACCAAACATCATATCGTAAGTCTTTAGTGCGCTACCGTCAAACCTGCACAATCCTTGATCGCTGGTACCGAAATACATAACACCTTCATTGTCTTGCGCTATAGCCCAAACGCTGAGGTCAGGGAATGGAACGATGGATGAGATAGAAATAAATGTGTCTTCATAGAATTTGACTACACCAACATCTTGTGTGCCTATCCATAAGCTCGATTCTCGGTCCTTGAAAATGGTAAGAAGGTTATCTGAAGGAAAGCCATTAGCGGTATTATACACTTTCAATTTTTCGTCCTTCAAATGAATTAACCCTGAGCCATAACTGGCTATCCATTGGTCGTTGGCGTTATTCTGTACGATGCCGCTAACAGCGGTAATGCGCTTGCCATCAATCTCGTCAAGGACCTGGCTAAGTTTAAATCGTCCATCAGATTCTGATAAAACGTAAAGTCCTTCCTGTGCTCCAACCCAAAGTCTGTTTTTTTGGTCGTAATTGAGCACGTAAATGTTCACTTCGTCTAATTCTGGAATGCCAGTTATCTTTTCAAATTTCGCGCCTGCAGCATAAGATAGGACGTTAACACCACCGCGGGCAGTTCCAATAAAGAGCCGATCGTTTATAGTATCTGCCTCCACTGCATTTACACTCGATTTAGACAAACCATGCTCATCGGTATAGCTAATGAATGCTTCGTTGGAAAGGAGATTAACGCCACCACCTTGTGTACCTATCCATATGTTTCCTTCTTCATCTGACGAAACTGAAAGCACTCCATTGGCAGAAAGTCCCATTTCTTGAGTGTACAGGTGAAAATCTCCTTGCTGATATTTTAGAGCTCCATGGTCAGTGGCAAACCACATGCGTCCTTGGTTATCTTCGGTAACGCTGCCAATGAAGTCGTTTGCTACAATCTCGGGAAGAGGAATTGAATTGAATTTACCGCTGTGATAATGGAGTACTCCATTTCCGGGAGTACCACCGAACCAGACACTCTCGTCCGAAGCCTTTGTTATTGAAAAGTACGTTTTCCCATTGCTTTCCTCATGGGTTTTAAAAGACGATCCATCATAGCTAGCTATACCTTTTGAGCATGCCAACCATATTCTTTTATCCTTAGTTTGGGTAATGGCAAAAACATTATTAGATGGCAGACCATGTTCTTTTCCGAACGATTGAAAGCCATCTTTATCCATTCGGATGAGGCCTCCACCACGAGACCCAAGCCATACCACGCCATCATAATCAACATGAATAGAGTAGATGCCTTTATTTACTTCAAGTCCCGAAG
>CALCGD010000143.1 GCA_937900875.1 uncultured Flavobacteriales bacterium | reverse complement strand
GTTTTAGCGAACAATAAACTGCTCAGAAGCAGAACTATTTCCTTGCTCTAACTTGAGAATGTAATTGCCAGATCTGAGATGAGACAGACTCAATTGCTTCTTATTAAGTCCGCTCACTTTTCCAATTAAACTTCGGTAAACTTCAGTGCCTTTTGCATCGTAAATAACTACTGAGGTTTTAACCTTTTTGTCATTTCTAAATGTTAGTTGAAACTCACCACTATTAGGATTGGGGTAAACCTGTAGCGTTAAACCGTTAGGTAATTCGGGCGCGTTTTTGAATGACTCTTCACTAGCCCTCACAACCTTTTTAATCATCACTGTAGACTGTGAATTGCCAGAGTTATCGGTGATTACTCGAACATCAATATTATCCATGTCGTTTTCAGAGAAGAAAAGGTTCCCGTCCTCCATTTTCATCACCTTCACTTTTGCCTTGGTGGAGCTGTTTACTCCGTTTACCACCACATTTCCGTCCTCCTCAATCCAAATATTAACGTCTTCATTATCGCCATTTGAGGTTCTGTTTTTAACGATGATGTTGCCCTTTCCATCTTCATCTAAATTGATGGAAACGTTCTCTTCTTCTACGAAAACCCCATCCTCAGAATCCTCATCTACAATCACTCGAACTTGATTCTTACTGTCGCTAGAATTACAATGAATAAAGATGTTTTCTTGATCATCGCTAATCTCGAAATGCACGCCTTCCATCGCTTCGCCAATCCACTTGGCTAGGTCTTCAATATCCTCAAGTTCGTGCTTCTCACCATTCACTCGAATGTCGATATCCATGTCTTGAAGGTCCGCAGATAGTTCCTTCCAGTTTCCATCAATGTCCGCAGTAAACTCCTCAATAATGGCATCAAAGTCGATAGCCGCAATTTTTGCTTCGAGTTCAGACAAATCAATTGTGGTGTCTACAAGAGATTGCTTACCGTTTTCATCGGATTTAATAACCACACGCATTTTGCGTTTCTCCTCTTTCTTTTCTTGTGCTGAGGTTTGAAAAGCGCAGACACCAAGTGCCAATGTTGCTAGAATAAGTCGTTTCATGAGTTAGCTTTTTAGTAACTCAAAGCTAAATCACTAATATCTGTAAGGATGTTAACGACTGTTTACGAATGTTAAAGGCTAGTTCGCCTTATACTTTCTGTAAAGGTATTTCTGAGGGTTATCTAAGTCGATAGGCCGACCTTCTACGAACGCATAAATTACATCGTTCGTCATCATGTCTAGCGCATCACCAGAAGAAACAAAAAGCGTTGCATCTTTTCCTGCTTCCAGAGTACCGCAAAGCGCATCTACGCCCAGAATCTTTGCAGCATTTGAAGTAATCGCCCTTACCGCCTCTTCATATGGAAGACCGTAAGAAACAGCCGTACCAGCAGCAAAAGGCAGGTTCCGAGAGCCCATAGCTTCCATATCACCAGCATAGTCTAAGCAGAACAAAATCTTGTTCTCAAATAAAACGCCCGCTGTTTTGTAAGGCTGATGGATGTCATCATCGGCATTGCCGGGTAAAGAATGGGTTCTTTCAAGAATGACAGAGATTTTCTTTGTGCTTAGAAAATCGGCAACTAACCACGCTTCAGAAGCACCAACAACTACGGGTTTCTTTGCGCCAACTGCCTCTGCCATAAGCACAGATTCCATAATTCCTTTCGCATCATTTACGTGTAGATAGAGATTCTGAGAACCATCAAAAAGACCTGAACATGCAGCCATTTTTTGGTTGAATTCGGCTGATGGATTCTCTGAATATGCTTTAGCACGTAGCAAGAAAATCTTCAATTCTTCCACCTGATCACCATACTTTTCGTTTGGTTTTGTAGGTCCTGGCTCAGCCCACCAACCGCTTCTTTGAAAGCGATTTGGCCAGTTTACGTGAATGCCATCATCTTCCCTCATAACGGCATCTTCCCAGTTCCAACCATCTAAATGCATGACAGAACTAGTTCCGCAAATTCTACCCGAACGGGGAGTGACTTGCGTTATAAGAACACCATTGGAACGTACTGTTGGCGAGATTCTACTATCAGTATTGAAAGCCGTTACCGCTCTAACTTCTGGGTTATAATGACCCGTTTCGGCATAATCGTTTGAAGCCCGAACTGCATCAACCTCGGTAATTCCAAGCGTGTTATTGGCGCTGATAAAACCTGGGTAAACATGCTTGCCGGCCACTTCAATAATATCAGCCTCTTCAGGGTTAAGCTTAACTGAACCCGCTGGTTTTATGAAGGTGATTTTGCCGTTTTCAATTCCGATGGCTGCATTTTCCAATACCTCGCCATTGCCAATATGAGCTATGGCACCAACAAGTACGATGGCTTTTTTAGGTTGCGCACCTGGGCTTGGAATCTGAGCAAAAACGTGCACAACGGCACAAACAAGAATGCTAGTGAAGATTGTTTTCATGTTTGTCATCGCTTAAGGTTCTAACGTATCGCAGTGATACAAATGGTGTTCTTTCTTAGATGGTTTTTCTGTTTTGGCCCCACCTTTTTTAGCCGCAATCATTTTCTGAATTAGTCGGTTTCTTTCTGTTGCCAACGCCATTTTAGCCGATTTATCAGCTTCTAAAGAGAAGTAAGGCACGCCATCAACATAAGTTTTTACAGCTTGAGCGTATACTGATAATGGGTTATCTGACCACACTACAACATCCGCATCTTTGCCTGCTTTCAAGCTACCAGTTTGCCCATCCAACTTTAGCATTTTGGCAGGATTCAGGGTTACCATTTTCCAAGCCTCTTCTGGGCTCATTCCTCCGTATTTCACGCCTTTGGCTGCCTCCTGATTTAAGCGCCTTCCCATCTCAGCATCATCTGAGTTAATTCCTACGTTAACACCCGCTTCATGCATCAGAGCAGCATTGTATGGAATGGCGTCATTTACTTCAAATTTATAAGCCCACCAATCAGAGAATGTCGAACCATTTACGCCATGCTCTTTCATCTTATCGGCTACTTTGTAGCCTTCCAATATGTGAGTGAATGTGTTCATTTTCCAACCCATGCTGTCTGCCACGTGCATCAGCATATTTATTTCTGATTGAACGTAGCTATGGCAAGTCACAAATCGCTTGCTATCAAGTATCTCAACTAGGGTTTCAAGCTCCAAATCTTTTCTAGGTTTAGATGAAGCAGCCTGCGCCTTTTTAGAAAG
>CALCGD010000142.1 GCA_937900875.1 uncultured Flavobacteriales bacterium | reverse complement strand
TTCACTGTTTTCAGCAACCTTCGGAATCCTTTTTCTGTGATGTCGCAGGCCTCTTGCAATAGCAGCGTTTCAAACTTTGATTTTACCGAACGGATCCGCTCCATAACCGGTGCGCATCTACGGAACTTGTGAAGAGGATATTTGTCCATACACCACTTTACAAAACGTGCATCGCGGCTTTCAACTTCTATCGTTGCGCGACCATGTTCGTTGGAATTGAGATAAATATGCGAGGCCTCATTTACCAGCGAATTGAATACACGGTTAAAATCCTTCAACCAGTAAACCGTTTGCACCCCAGAAACTTGCTGCGCTTGCTTAACTGTTAGTTTAGCGCCTTCCCAAATGGCAATAGTCTCATTAGTTTCCTTCAAGAAAAGTACTTCACGGTGATTTTCGTCCCGCGCATTTGGGGCCAATACCAAGATTGATTCTTCCTGATCAACACCAGTTAGGTAAAACAGGTCGCTGTTCTGTTTGAATTTCATGTGACCATCCGCATTGGTTGGCATCACATCGTTACTGTTAAAAACAGCTACACTTTGCGGAACGATTCCATCAATAAAACGCTTTCGGTTATTGATGAACAATTCGTTGTCTATTCTATCGTATCTCATCTCTTAAACTTGAATCCCAAATGTATGTTATTCCTTAGGTAAGGCAAAAATGCCCACCTACTATCTAGAATGCTTCTAAATAAAAGCAAGACAACACCTATAAATACACAGGTATTACATTTGCCGCCATAATGCACGGCCCGTTCGGGCTCTACAAAATCAGACATCAATGTCCAGTTCAATAGCTAAGAAGATTGCAATGGCCCTTTCGGGGTTCTTCCTGCTTTTCTTCCTTCTGCAGCACCTTACCATCAACTTCATTTCAGTTTTAAGTGAGGATGGTTTTAACGCAGCTTCCCACTTTATGGGAACCAATCCAATTGTGCAGATAGCACTTCAGCCGGTGTTGGCTTTCGGTGTCATCTTTCACTTAATTATGGGAATGCGCTTAGAGCTTCAAAATCGCTCTGCCCGACCAGTTAAGTATGCCATGAACAAGCCTGAGGCAAACTCAACGTGGATGAGCAGAAACATGATTATCACAGGAATCATGATTTTCCTTTTCCTCGGAATGCACTTCTACGATTTCTGGATTCCAGAATTGATTCATAAATATGCCCATCAAGGCTCTGAATTTTTGTCTGATGGCGTTACCATGAGATACTGGCAGGAGCTACATGATAAATTTCAAGACCCAGTTCGAGTTGTGCTGTACGTTCTTTCATTCGTGTTTCTTGGTTTGCACCTGATGCACGGTTTTCAATCAGCTTTCCAATCTGTTGGATTTAACCACAACAAATACACGCCAATTATTAAGAAGCTTTCAAATATTTACGCCATCGTGGTGCCACTCGGTTTTATCATCGTTGCGGTGTTCCATTTCATATTCGATGCCCCAATTTTTAAATAGAAGCCATGTCATTGGATGCTAAGATACCTGCAGGTCCTTTAAAGGAAAAATGGACCAACCATAAGAATCATATTAACGTTGTAAACCCTGCCAACAAACGCCACATCGATGTAATCGTTGTAGGT
>CALCGD010000141.1 GCA_937900875.1 uncultured Flavobacteriales bacterium | reverse complement strand
CCTTCAAAAACGTAATCTATTTACGTACTGGTATCTTTCGGGGGAATCAGATAAAATAGTAGTGAATTAAGCCTCCCAGCTCAATGCCGAAAGTGATTCTCCGTACTGTGTTTCTTTTTTTAGTGGTATCCATTGCCATTAACGGATGTAAGAAAGATGAGATTCTTATTCCAAATAATACGGCACCTCCAGATTCCACCATTTCTACATTAGTTATTGAGAATTATGTAACCAAATGTTACATCAGTTTATTGGGCAGAGAGCCTTCTACCTCTGAAGAAATAGATGCTGTAAATATTTTGGTTGCCGCCAATATGACCTCCGCTAGCCGCAAGGAAGTGCTTTCAGAAATAATTGGCAAGCCTGAATACGCTCAAAAACTTGTGGAGTACAATTCCATTAAACTGCTGAATAACCCCCTCGATACAGTTGAGATTCAGACTCAGATTTACATCTATACCAGTCTTTTGTCAGACCCGCAATATGCGCCTTTTTACGACCTCATTAACAGTATTATTTCTAATCTCGAAACTCTCTTAAGCACACCTGGCGAACTCAATTCTGGGAGTATTGGTATTCGGGAAATGCACCGAAGAATGATCACGAATGAAATTTACGACCAAATTAATGCCGGTTCGTTTAACTACGTTCTCAGCCTTTTCAATAACTTTCTTTTTAGAGACCCCACCTCAGAAGAACACAATTCAGGTATAACAATGGTTGATGGATTTGTGGCAGTTCTTTTTTACGAAACAGGAACGTCTAAAGACGAGTTCATAGAGATTTTCCTTGATTCTGACGACTATTTTGAAGGCCAGGTAAGAGAGCTTTACCTTCGATATCTTTTCCGCGAACCAACTTCCCAAGAACAGGGTTATCACGCTGGCAGATATCATCAGTCTGACGATTTTAATCAACTGCAAAAAGACATTCTTTCACTTGACGAATTTGCTGGTCTATGAAACAAATCAAGCACATAGCGTTATTGTTTTTGGTAGCTTTTATCCTCCTTCCATTTGCGGGTTGTAAAAAGGAAAAAGACATTATTTATGAAGTCAACGATGTAGATATTAACCAGCCAAACGCCAATAAAGATTACGTTAAGAGCCTTACCGAGTTCATCTCAATTGCTTACGCAGATTTGTTTGGACAGAACATTAGCCAAACTCAATTGCAGGGGTTGGCCGTGCCTTATTCAGGTTTTGGAGACCTCAAATTAATTGAGGATATGATTATCAAAAATTTCCTAAATAATCCTTCGGTTGTTATGCCAACAGATGAAGTGATGCGCACAAATGTTGATCAATTTCTACTAGACACATACCAGAAATTCTTCAATCGATATCCAAACGAATTTGAGATTTGGTATTTAAAAGGTTTGATAAATGACAACTCAGACATCACACCTGAATTGGTGTATTACTCGGTAATGACCTCTAACGAATACAGATACTATTAAATCTCTGCGATGAAAAGAAGAGGATTCATAAAAAAGGCAGCAGCCACTGGGGCCGCAGCATTTGTTGCTCCTTATATTCTTCCGTCAGGTAGATTATTTGCTGCTACAGGTACCCGAATTGTAGACCATGTGGTGTTCTGTCTTTTTGCCGGTGGAGTTCGTAATCTAGAATCGGTGCACAAGGCTGATGGCAATTTAATGCCAAACACTCTTTTGGGTAACGAAAGTATATCGACTGATATCGCTTCTGGCATTCAAAGTATAGGAATGGCGGGCTCACAGCGATTGCAGGAAGTAGGCACATTATTCAAAGAATTTCGATTCAATCAGGGTCCTACAGGGCACTTCAGCGGACATTCTTCGGTAATGACAGGCGTTTACAATTTACAGGACATTAACATCCGTCAGCGACCTCAAACCCCTACTGTTTTTGAGTATTACAGAAAGCACACCGACCCAAATGCAAGCGCATTAAATGCTTGGTGGGTAAGTAATTCACTAGGTCCGTACCCAGCACTAAATTTCAGCACACATCCAGAATATGGGGCGCTGTATGGCGCTAATTATATTCAGCCATCATCCATCATCAGTCAGGGTTCGTACGATGCTTTAGGCAATCCTAAGGTGTTTACCCAGGAGCAACAAGACAAGGTTGGCTCCATGCGCACATTTTTCGATAATAACTTCGGAAATCAAGAGGTGCTTGGCTCAGCAGGGGTTACAAACACGATTGCGGATAAAGTGGCAATTGAAAGCTTCATTCTTCAAGCATTCGAAGCAGCCGTAGCAGGATCTTACAATAACCCTTGGGGAATTGGCGGATTGAGCGGAGACCAATTCAATGTGTTTTTTGCAGAGAAAATTATCGAGCAATTCCAGCCTGAGTTGATGGTTGTAAATATGCAGGATGTAGACGTTTGCCACACCAACTTTACAGGTTATGCAAACAATCTCGTGAAGGCAGATTACGCCTTAGGTCATCTGTGGCAAACAATTCAGTCTACCCCAGGTATGGCTGACAATACAGTACTAATTGCTTTACCAGAGCATGGGCGAAACGCAGCACCAAATACAGTTATTGATGCTTATGGTCGTTACGCTTTAGACCACACTAATGACGACATGTCGAGAGAAATCTTTTGTCTAATCGCTGGACCAACTGGTAAGGTTTTGCAAAACCAAGTGATTAATCAGGTAGTTGGGGAAAGCATCGATGTTGTTCCTACAATAGCTAAGATTCTAGGGTTTCACGATCAAATTGGGGGCATGCTACCAGGGCAACATTTAGACGCAGCTTTTGTATGATACGCCTGTCTAAATACCAATGTTCTGTACTGGCTATTTTAGTTGGTGCTCTTCTTGCATTTTATTCTTGCAACCTTAAGACTGAAATTCCACCTAACCCGTATGACGACATTGATTACCCTACGCCACCCTCGTTAATTGATACACTAGACCCAAATTCTATTGTTGCAATACATCGAGACATTTTGCATCCAAGATGTGCTGTTCCTGGTTGTCATGATGGAAATTTTGAGCCTGATTTTCGAACAGTACAAAGCGCTTCTAGCACATTGGTTTACGCCCGGATAAAAAAAAATAACGCAGACTCTACATTTACTTTTCGAGTAATTCCTTACGATACAGCTCAATCAGTTTTACACGAACGATTATCAAATTGTTGTTTTGTCAACACCAACGACCGTATGCCTCAAGATAACATTGGCGTTCCTTTAGAAACTGAATACATCACACGCATTGAAAACTGGATTTTAAATGGTGCTCAGAACATGTTTGGGGAGGTAGCCGCGTATCCAAACCAGGCACCACAGGTAACTTATTTTGCTGCAGTTGACACCTTTGAGTTTTCTGCTGTTATCACAGCTGCCAATGCTGGATTTCCTCTTTCAGCTGCATCAAATCGAATAGACGGTGTTTATTACAATCCTTTTCTACTTAATTCCGCTCAAAACTTTGCCATTTTAATTGCGATAGAGGACGATAGCACGGCTCTCGGAAACCTTCAAGTAAATAAATTGAAATTCTCTTATGATGAAGATGATTTTTCGTCATCTGCACCAGGTTATTATGAGCAAACTGCTCAATTCTTTACCGTTCCCGGCTTTGAAATATGGCATGTTGAATTAAACGCATCAATCTTCAATACCAGCCAGGTTGTATATATGCGGTATTACGTTAGCGATGGAGAAAGCGAAACTGAAATGCCTAGGAATGACATGGTTGTTCAATACAAAACCTTTTGGTCATTCTATATTCAACCATGATGGATAGCACGAAATATTTAGGCTTTATGTTAATGGCATTTGTGGCCGGATTGAGCTCCTGTAACACAGGAGTGGGAATCAGCGAAGTGCCTGAAATTACGTTTGAGAGCGTTGTGCCAAATGTGGTTACTGAATATCAGGATTCGTTGTATTTCACCATTTCTTATCGAGATGGTAATGGAGACCTCGGGCAAAATAACACTGACGATAATAATTTATTTCTGCAAGACTCGAGAAATCAAGTCATTTATGGTTTTAGAATCCAACAATTGGCACCTGACAACGCCACCATAGCAATTCAAGGAAATTTGAATGTAACCCTGCCGAGTGCTGCGTTGGTCAACGGCAGTAATAGCGAATCCGTCAGCTATACGATTTGGATAGTAGATAGGGCTGGAAACGAGAGCAACCGTGTGAATTCAAACACCGTTACAGTAAACGCGCAATAGTTTACCCTTCTGTTACTTCCTTCGCTTTCTTCAAACGCTGTCCAACATTAAAGACCCGTGAAATGTTGAAGCCTAACTTGATTTCGGCATACTGCCAGCTATCTGGCGACTCTACCAAAAAGTTGTTTGTCTCGATGCCTCTTGCATTGCTGATATCGATGTGAAATACGTGTCCGCCCGTTTCCACCTCCACCCCAATACTAATTGGCATGTAAAACGGAACGCGGCTGTTGTTGTACCGATAAGGTGAAAACACATAAAAGTAATCGGCAAGAATGGCTACGCGCTTCGATACTTTGAATCGACCCGCCACTCCAAGAGCAAAAATATAGTTCTCATCTGCTGGGTCGCGCACAAAATTTCTATGGATGTAAGTTGGCAACAACTCTATTGAAATACTTGGGCTAAACTTTCTCGCAATGATTAACTGAGCAGTGTAAGACAACCTGTGAAAGAAAAGCTTGGATGTACCGTAAGATTGGACCAAACTATCTTTAACTCCTGCATAAAAAGCACGCTGCTTGCTGGCACTTACCCCAATATTGCCCATAAATGCCAAGCTAATGGGACATCTGTTGTCTGTCGTTTGCTCGTAGAATCGCCATTTCACAAAACCATCAACAAGGTTATTCATTTGGCTTCTTCCTAAGCCGATCATCAGCTCATCAGTAATGCCATATTCAACAGCTAAGCGAACATCCGCAATATTATCGAACCCGAAGAATGAATCTGGTCCATCGTTCTCATTTCTAGTTGAGTAGATATTGCCAAAGCGGTGAGATATTCTAACGTCTAAAGTTTTGGCTTTCACCGTTTCAATAGAATGTGCTTGGATTACGCGCGTTGTCTTGAACATTGCCGTAACCTTTTCCTTCTTAGGCGGCTCGGCTTCTTCAAGCATTTGCATTAAATCGTCTTGTGCCAACCCGACTAGCGGGATTGTAAATACAAGTACAAATAAGAGATACAGTTTATTTCTTTTCATACGGCTTGTATTGGAAGAACACTTTTACTTCAATCTCTTCTGCAATATTGGCGAATACCACTTTGGGTACCTTAATCTTGTGGTCTGTCAATTTCACTTTAAACTCACTTTTAAGTGTAGCCTTACCGTCTTTAGTTACTATAACCCCGCTAAAAGTTTGGGCTCTATCAACCCCATGAATTGTTAGCATGCCAGTGGCTGTCACGTTATAAGTAGTGTCCTTGGCTAAATCTAAGGAGTCGCTCAATTTGCCCTTAAAACTGGCGGTTGGATACTTTCCAGTCTCCAGATAATTTTCGTTAAAATGCTCCTGCATTAGTGGTTTCTCAAATTGAAACCCAGAAATAGGAACACGAAAGGCGACCTCTTTCTTACCGACATTTAGGAGAGACGTAGAAGCGTAATTAACCGCATCAATATCCTCTACTGGCGTGGCAGAGAAGAAGCTAACATGGCTACTATCAGTGATAAAAATAGTTTGTGCTTGGCTGCTTGACCAACTGATTAATATGCTTGAAATAACGAGTATTAGTGCTTTCATCCTTAAATTTTTATTGCTGAGGATACCCATTATCAGCCCAACATTTAAATACACGTTTCAGAGTATCTGGTAATGGGTTACCTAGAGGCATTAACAAAACAGGATCCGGTGAAACCACTCTAGCTCCTACTCCCAACGGATCTAGAACTCCAAAGGACTGCATGCCTGCATAGGTTGTGAAATCTCCGTTTGACGATAAGGTTCCATGACAACCAGAAGAGGTAGCACAATACGTGTCAATCAATGTTTTCATGGTATCTAAGTAGGTAGCGTTTAGCGAATCACAATATGCTGGCGAAACGTCCTCAACCAATTCTCCTTTATCAACCAAACACCCAGAAAGAGCTATCAACATTCCAATTAGCAATGCGGGACAAACGAATCTGATTATGTTCATGGGATGCGAATAAACAAAAAAGGTGCCGCAAAGCACCTTTTTTGTAACTGTTCTTATTGCTATTATTTAA
>CALCGD010000140.1 GCA_937900875.1 uncultured Flavobacteriales bacterium | reverse complement strand
CTCATCCCGCCTAATCCGCTAGTAACGAACAATGGAACGCGATTTTCTGCGCCAATTTTTCTTTTCGCATTTAATACGGTTATAGTGGTTCCATGCACAATTCCTTGCGGTCCGATGTACATGTAAGAACCAGCCGTCATTTGTCCGTATTGAGAAACGCCAAGCGCATTCATCCTTTCCCAATCATCTGGTTTACTGTAATTCGGAATTACCATTCCGTTTGTTATCACAACTCTTGGAGCATCTTTATGGCTAGGAAAAAGTCCCAACGGATGACCACTATAGACAACCAATGTTTGATCTTCGGTCATTTCCGAGAGGTATTTCATAACCAAGCGATATTGAGCCCAATTCTGAAAAACAGCTCCATTTCCACCGTATGTAATCAATTCTTGAGGATGTTGTGCCACGGCTGGATCCAAATTATTTTGAATCATCAGCATGATGGCGGCAGCCTGAGTACAGCTTGCAGGATATTCAGAAATCGGTCGCGCCCGCATTTTATAATTAGGCATGAATCGGTACATATAAATACGCCCGTATTCCGAGAGTTCAAAGGCAAATTCCTTAATCAATTCTTGGTGCCATTTGGCAGGGAAGTATCGAAGAGCGTTTTGTAGTGCTAAACGCTTTTCGGCTGCATTAAGAATGTCTTTACGTTTAGGAGCATGGCTATCCTGCGGGTCTAGTTCTTTTTTAGCAGGAAGCGATGTTGGTATTCCCTCTTTAATTGCAGACTTAAAATCCATTCTAGCGTTTTACTTTTTATCTATTCTACCCGACTTTTTATTGAACCCATAAGGACAATGCTTGCAGCTGTTTTTACAACAATAGCCGCGCTTTAGAAGGTACTTCTCAGTAAAAACAATGTAGCCTTGTTCTGAGTAGTAAAAATCTTCCGGTTCAAGCTTTGGGCGCCCGAAATAATCATCCATCTTGTTCACGTTTGCAAAGTAAACAAGAATAGGTGTCGAGGGTTTTCATAGAGCTATGGAATATTGGTATTTCCTATTTCCTTTGCTCAATGGATTCTATCGATTATGCCAAATCTTACAAACCTGCTGGTTCGCCAGTTAATATAATAGATGACCAGTTTTTAGCCGATTACGGAGTGCGGCTTTTAATAAAACGAGACGATTTACTCCATAAGCACATTAGTGGTAATAAATGGCGGAAACTCAAGTATAATTTGAGTGAAGCTGTTCAACAGAACCACCATACTGTACTCACATTCGGTGGTGCTTACAGTAATCATTTGGCTGCTACGGCTTTTGCATGTAATAAAGTGGGTGTAGAAAGCATAGGAGTTGTGCGTGGCGATGATGATGCTCAAAATCCTACGCTAAATTTTTTGCGGAGCAATAGCATGAGATTGAAATTTGTTTCGAGAACAGATTACAGAAAAAAAGGAGACGATGATTTTATCGAAGATTTAAAGAATGAATTTGGCAATTGTTTTATGATACCCGAAGGTGGAGC
>CALCGD010000139.1 GCA_937900875.1 uncultured Flavobacteriales bacterium | reverse complement strand
AGCAACAAATCCATTCTGCATCATCAATAAAGAATATACCATTTCGCTAGCCCCAGCCATCCAACATTCGTGTCCGGTCATAGATTTTGTTGAGCTGACTAATGGCCCGTTATCTCCAAAAACGCTATGAATGGCTTGTGCTTCAAATCCATCGCCAACTGGTGTAGAAGTAGCATGCGCATTAATGTAATCCACTTCGGATGGTTTTACATTTCCCATTTCGAGCGCCATGTTTAACGCACGTACTTGTCCGTCTCTATTTGGATTAGAAATATGCTCTCCGTTTGAACTAAAGCCATAGCCTACAATTTCGGCCAAGATGTTTGCTCCACGTGCTTGAGCGCTTTCCAAGCTTTCTAAAATCACAGTTGCGGCACCTCCACTTGGCACCAAACCATCACGGTTTTTATCAAAAGGTTTTGAAGCTTTGGCTGGCTCGTTTTCTTGAACTGAAAAGGTTCCAATGCCATCGAAACTTCCGAAAGCGTACGGATTAATCTCTTGAGCTCCTCCGCAGATAATCTGTTTCTGGAGTCCCATTTTTATGAGCAAATAACCCATTCCAATAGAATGCGAACCGCTGGCACATGCTGCGCTAACAGTGAAATTCACGCCTTTAAGCCTAAATATTGTGCTCAAATTCATGGTCACCGTGCAGTTCATGGATTGGAAAATGTTTCCTGAACCAATCAAAGTGGTGTCTTTTTTTTGGCGAAGCAAATCCACACCTTCAATAACAGCACCTGCTGTACTATCGTTTCCGAAGAGAATTCCGACTTCGTTCTGGTCGATGAATGCCTGCGTCATGCCAGCATTTTCCAAGGCTTGCTTGGTGGATGCGAAGGCGTAAAGCGCTTCTTCGGGCATTGTTTTACGCTCTTTCCTACCTAATTCTGTCTTTAAATCGGGCATTGGAACATTTCCAATCAAGGCAGAACGGTAACCCATTTCCTTGCGTATAGGGTCGTAAATAATTCCAGATTTCCCCTCGCGTAGAGAAGCAGTAACCTCTTCGGCATTGGTGCCTAGGCATGAATGGATTCCAAGACCGGTAATGACTACTCTGTTCATTTTAGCAATGAAATCCTCCGTTTATGTTTATCACATTTCCTGTGATGTACCCTGCATCATCCGAAACTAAGAACGAAACAGCAGCTGCAACTTCTTCAGGCTTACCAAATCGTTTCATTGGAATCATCCGCGACATCTCTTTCTGATCTAAATCGGCTGTCATATCGGTTTCGATGAAACCTGGCGCCACCGCATTTACGGTTACGTTTCGCTTTGCAATTTCCTTGGCCAACGCTTTTGTAGCTCCTATCACTCCTGCTTTTGCAGCAGAATAGTTCACCTGTCCTGCATTACCCATCATTCCGGAAACTGAAACAACGTTAACAATTCGTCCATAACGCTTACGAATCATCTTATCAACCAATTTGCGCGTCACGTTAAAAAATCCTCCAAGAGAAACACCCAAAACATTATCCCAATCTCCTTCAGACATAGCCATAAAAAGCCCGTCTTTGGTGATGCCTGCATTATTTACAATTACTGAAATCTGTTCGCTAG
>CALCGD010000138.1 GCA_937900875.1 uncultured Flavobacteriales bacterium | reverse complement strand
TATTGTTTTAATAATAAATCTGGGGGCACTTGAGTTTATCAAAATAACAGCAAGACAGCCGAAACTTGTATCACTCTTAAAAACTCTAATTATGAAAAGGAGAAGAGTAAAATTGGGCCTCGCGGGGCTCGTGGTGGCAGGAATACTAACGTACTGCCGAGGAATCATTCTGAAGATGTCTGATAATCCTTATTTCCCGATTGCGGATAATCCGCACAATGCGTTGCTTAAGACGGCCATAGATGAACTGGAGGCGGCCGACCTTGCTGCCGCAGGCGGTGGTAAGGCATTGAAGGTCACCTTGCGGGTAAAGAAGGCAAATGTTTACAACGTGATGCGGCCATACCGCGACTTTGTGAATGAGAAAGGGAATGGCAATGAGGAGATACTGCTGACAACGGGTTTTGCGTTGGCGGATCTTCCGGGTTCTAAAACGGATCTTGGAGTTCCTAGCAATGTTCGGACAAAGACCTTGGTGACGCCAGGCGAAGTAGAGGTTTACTGTAAGAGAGCGGCTGGGGCAACGGGCTACCAGATTCGTCATCGGCCGCTAAGCACTGATCCGCTTGTGGTCAATGAATGGAAAACTGAAGACCCGCTAGGGCCACTCCGTCAGAAGGTAAGCGGATTGCAATCTGCCATGTATCACGAATTTCAGATGCGCGCCATCGGGGCTGGAACTCCGAGCCCATGGAGCGGAAGCGTAAACGGCTTGGCCGCATAGACATACCCACCGGCCCGCGGCTAAATAGGCTGTTTTGCTGGAGGACCGGGGTTGACCGCCTACTGGAAACGGTAGGCGGTTTTTTTTATGCGTGATGGATAGCGCGTTTGCTACGCATACTGGGAATATTTAGAGGCACGTCCTTGCAATGACGCCATCAGAGAATCCGTCATTACCGAATTAGTTGACTTCTACAGCAATGACGGAAACCTAAGCATCCCACATTCCTCTAATTCGCTAACACCTAATACCTAATACCTAACACCTAGAATCACTCCTCCAACAGCACTCCTGCCAACTGTTTCAATTGCAATTCGGCATTCTTTGCGTTGTACTTAGCTTGGCTTTTATTGTTCTGTGCTTGCAACAGGTTCAACTGTGCCTGACGGAATTCAATGGATGTTATTTGGCCCGTTTTATACATCTCATTACTACGTTCAAAATTGCGTTTGGCTGTAAAGACGTTGGCTTGCTGCGCTTGAAGAACAAACAAGGCATTCTCGTAGGTGGCAAGTGCGTTCAACACATCTCTTTGAACTGTAAATGCAGTTCGTTCTTGTTGAATTTTTTGCGTTTCGAGGGCAATTTTTGCGCTTTGAGTCCTTGTTTTAGTGGTGCCGCCATCAAAAATGTTCCAACTTAGGCTTAGTCCAGCTTGCGGACCGTAACTCTGGTTTCCTAAAAGAAAAGCCCCATTCGGATTGTCTTGTCCTTGGTAGGCGTATGCCGCATTGGCCGATAATGAAGGGAACCAACCAGCCCGACTTGCTTTAATGGCGTATTCGCTGTTTTTCAACTGGCTTTTTGTTTGCTCAATCTGAATGTTTCGTTCGAAAGCTTTGGCACTTATTTCTTCTGCACTCAATGCCATTTGAAATACCACATTTGTATCTACGGCAAAATCGGTATCGAGGGCTCTTCCTAGAATAAGATTCAAGCTGCGTTTTCGGTTTTCAAGGCTTTGTACTCCGTTTAAAAGATTGATGCTGTCGTTGTTTACATCTACCTCGGCATTGAGAATATTGAGCTGCGTTCCTTGCCCGTATTCATAGCCGTATTGAGCTCGTTTTAGCCTCGTTTTCGAAATATCAAGGGCACTTTTTATGATGTTGATGTTCTCAGAAAGCTGGGCTATTTCGAAATAGGAATTAGACAATTGAAGCAAAGTGTTTTCGATGATTTGTTTTGCTTGCAATTCGGTGAGATTATGCTGCTCCTTTAATTGCTTGTAGTTGTACATTCGGCCCAGCCCGTTGAAAATCACGTAATTAACTCCAAGCGAAGCATTGTAATTGTAAGCTTCAGCCGCGTCAAAGCTTTGCGTGCCTTGTACGGTCTCGTTTTCTCCAGCGTTATAAGTGATTTGTCCACTACCTATCAGATTTGCGGTAGGCAGATAGCCTGTGTTGTAAATGCTCGAATTGTTCTTGGCAGATTCTATGTTTTTCTGCGCCACTTGAATATCGTAGTTGTGCTGCAACGCTAGTTTCATGGCTTCATCTCGGGTAAGCACCTCTTGGGCATTCGCCATTGTGCTTGCACCTAGTATTAACGAGAAGGAGAGGAGCAAAGAGAAATTAATCCCCCGTCTCGTTTCTCGACACCCCCTTTTTAAGGGGGAACCCGATGCAGCGATCATGGTTTTAGCATGTAGTGCTTTAAGGTTGTGAAAATCAGTGTTCATCCGTCTAATCCGTGTCATCTGTGTTCTATTTACTCTTCACCGCGTTCGCTTGCCAATTCCTCGACTGCAGGCTCAACCGATTCTTTAGTCGGTTTTTCTCCATCCCAAAGCCATCCCATTTGAACTTTAATCCAGTTTGTGGCCGATAGCAATACTGGAAGCATTATCAATGTTAAAACGGTGGCAATAGCGATACCATAGGCTACCGAAACCGCCATTGGAATGAGAAACTGGGCCTGTCTACTTTTCTCTAGAATTAGCGGAGAAAGGCCTGCTATGGTTGTAATTGATGTGAGGAAAATGGCTCTAAATCGCGATTCTCCAGCATGGAGTAGGGCCTCATCAAATTTGTGGCCTTCCTTGAGGTACGAGTTCAGTTTACTAATAAGAACAAGTCCATCGTTGACCATAATTCCCACCAGAGCAATAATTCCGAGGAACGAAAGCACATTAATTGGTTGGTCATGTGCCCAGTGTCCCCATGCCACTCCAATCAAACTGAACGGGACCATCACCAAAAGCAATAGCGGTTGGGCGTATGATCTGAACGTAAATGCGATGATGAGGTAAATAAGGAATACGATAATTGGGAATACCTTTTTGGCAGATCCTTGCACTTTTTGAGCTTCGCGGTTCTGACCTTCATACAAGGCCGATATGGTTGGATACTTGCTAACCAATTGAGGCATTACATTCGTCTGGATATCAGTAATAATATCACTCGCGCTTTCCTTCGGATTCTTAAGGTCAGCTTCAACCTTAATCTCGCGTTTTCCATCTAAGTGATTGATAGCAATTTCGCCACGCTCAATGGTGTAATCTGCAATTTCTGAAAGTGGAACACGATCTCCGCTATTGGAAACGATGCGCATATCATCCAAATTTTTGATAGACGAACGTTCATCTTTATCGTATCGAACCCATACAATTATTTCATCCTGACCGCGCTGAAAACGCTGCACTTGCAAGCCGTTAAAACCGCTTCTTACCTGACTGATTACATCGTTTAATGTGAATCCTAACAAATAAGCTTTGTCCTTTAGTTTGAGTTTTATCTCCTTAATTCCTGCGGGATCATTATCTCCAATATCGCGCAGTAAAGCGTTGGTTTTTAGCGTTTCCTTGAGTTCGACTTTGGCGGCTTTTAACTCATCTATATTGTAGCTAAGAAGTGATACTGAGACAGGTTTGCCACCGAAGTTCATTCCGGTGTCGAAGATTAAGCTTTCCGATTGTGGGAATGCACCAACTTTTTCCGCAATTACGGCAGCTACTTCCGAGGCATCAAAATCTCTTTCCTCGCCAGGAAGCATGTTCACGGTAACTTTACCAACTGCAGTTCCAGGACCGATTTTAATAATCACATTTTCAATTACCTGAAGATTGCCAGTTTGCTTTGCGGTGAATTCTTCGTTGGCTTGCCAAGCTGCCTTTTCAATAACTGTTAAGAGCGAATCTGTTACTTCTGGATTGACTCCCTGAGGCATGTTTAAGTTGATGTTTACCTGATCGCTGGAAATAACAGGAAAGAAGGTCGTTTTAATGATTCCGCCTGCAATTGAACCTCCTGTAATTAAAAGTATCATGATGGAAAACCCTAACACAGGTAGCTTAAACCGGAGCGCAAATCGCAAACTTGGCATGTAGAGTTTATCGCGCAGCCAATACAGAAACTTGTCTGCATAATCATTGAAAATGTAGGTTTTCTGGTTAGGCGAAAGTGCTGTTGAGTGCGCTACGTGTGCAGGCAGAATAATCAGTGCTTCCAAGAGTGAAATACCAAGGGTTAGAATTACAATAACGGTTACTTCTCCAAAGAATTCACCGATTCTACCATCTAAAAAGAAGAAGGTGGAAAATGCAACCATAGTGGTAAGAACGGCCGAAATAATGGCCGGAAGTACTTCCATTGTGCCATCAATTGCTGCTTGAATTCTGTTCTTTCCTTTCTCGTAATGATGATAGATGTTTTCCGCAATTACAATTCCATCATCTACCAGAATACCAATCACGATTATCATTCCGAAAAGCGATAGCACGTTTATGGTTACGTTCAGATAGTTGACTAGCATGAACATTCCGAGAAATGAAACTGGAAGCCCGAATGCCACCCAAAAAGCCAACCGAGGTCTTAGGAATAAGGAAAGAAAGAAGACCACTAAGAGAACTCCTACAAAACCGTTTTCGGCTAGAAGTTCAGTTCTCTGCACGATAATTAATGACGGGTCGCGGGTGACGTCTAATTTGACCGTTTCGCTGGTTGAGTTGTAACGCTCTATGTATTCCTTAACCAAGTCGGCAGCCACAATCAAATCTTCATTATTTGTAGTCTGTACTTTAAGTTCAACAGAAGATGCCCCGTTAAAGAAAGAGCGCTCTGGCGTCTCAGACCACACATCCTCTACCACGGCTACATCTTTTAGCCGAACGATGCTTCCAGAAACATCAGCTTTTACTATCACATTGTCGAGTTGATTGGCGTAATACGAACGTTCGTTTACCCGAATTAGGTAATCCTCCGCCTCTGTTTTTATCGTTCCACCAGTAACTAAGATGTTGTTGCTAGCCACCGCATTCGAAATCTCTCGAAATGTGATGTTCCAAGAGCGCATTTTTTCTTCATTCAGACTGATGGTTATTTCCTCTTCAGGAAAGCCACTCAGCGTAACTTGAGAAATTCCATCAATTGATCGCAAATCACTTTCCACCTGTCTGCCAAGCGCTTTTAAGGTTGCTAGCGAAACATCCTTGCCGCTAACCGCAAATTCGATTGCTGTGTTGAGATTCTCTTGTTTAGCCACTACAGGAGGCTCCATTTCGGCAGGAAATGAAGGAACCTTATCAACCGCATTCTTGACATCAGCAAGTAATACATCGATTGGATAGCCCTTTTCAGATTCAACAGTGATTACCGCTGCGTTTTCTTTTGAAGTAGAGGTAAAGCGATCCACGCCTACCAAGCCACGAATGTTGTCTTCAATTTTGAGCACAACGCCCTCTTCCATTTCTTGTGGTGAAGCGCCAGGGTATACTACTTGTACCGTTACAATTTTAGAATCGGAAAGCGGGAAGAAGCTAGACCGCATGGAAAACATTCCGATAAGGCCAAGAAAGAAAAAGGCCAAAATGGCAACGTTTACCGCTACAGGATACTTTATGAAATGGGCTATAACTGGTCGCATAAGCTTCTTGTCTTTTCTAGATTAATCTTCACTAATGCTAACCTCCATACCTGGATAAGCCGATGGAGGCATTTTGGTCAAAACTTGTACTCCGTCTTCCAATCCTCGAACAATTACTGTCTTTTCTGTGAAGTAAACAGGTTCAACTTTTTGCTGTTGAAGCGTTTTTCCATCAGTGATATAAACTTCATTACCTGTCATTAAAATGCTTCTTGGCAATTCAATTGCATTTTCAACTTCGGTAGCTGCAATAGAGGCTTCAAGGAACATTCCTTCCTCCAGTCCTTCGCCAGAAACCTGTAGAAAAGCATTTCTCGTTTGTGTACTTGGGTCAATCAAATTGTTGATTCTGATAACTTTCCCTTCCCAGCTTTTACCAGAGTTATCTGTTGCCAAAACGGTTACTTTCTGCCCAATCTTTAAGAATTGCATCATGGATGAACTCACTGGTGTTTCCATCTCAAACACACTTGGGTCGATAAACGAACCGAGTTTTTGTCCTGGACGAATAACGGTTCCTGGTGTTACAGAAGATTGTGTTAGAACACCATTAAACGGTGCGGATAAATTGTATTTAGCAAGGACCAATTCGGAATTCTTAATACCGTAATAAGTGCTCAAAATGTTTCTTCCACTGACGAACATCTTCTCTTGGTCTGAAGCAAATGCTGGTAGCTCTGCCACTGTAGTATTTACATCAAAACTTTTAGCGTAGCTGTTCCATTTCTCGAACGAATTGGGGAAGTCTAATCGGATATCTGCTAGGGCAGAGGTAATCAGATTGAGCAGGTTACTTCGTTGAGACATTAAATTGGCCTTGAAGTCGGCTGCGTTAACACTAACCAGCGATTGCCCTTTGCTAAATCGATTTCCAGCCTTGAACTTTCCCCCATCAGGAAGCATTACGCCCTGAACTTCAGAAAAGAGATCTACTCGGTTAAGTGCCATCAATGAACCAGTGGCGTTTATGGCAACTTCGATAGACTCATTTTTCACTGTCTTCGTGAAAATAGTAGCCGCACCAACTTGTGTAGTTTTTGGTAGCATTGGCTTACTTCCTGCAAGCTTTTTTGCTACTACCACACCGCCTGCAATAAATGCAACCGAAATAACTACTGTGGCAATACTTTGAATTACGTTTCTTACTGTCATTACTAATTGTTGTTACTGCAACTATCTATGTGGTTTTCAATATTTCCTTGAATCTTTTTCATTACCTCTATAACCGTTTGTTGCTCGGCTTCAGAGATGCCTTCTTGCATTTTCATTATCACTTCTAACAGTATTGGAGCTGTTTCGTTCAACACTTTTACACCATTCTTTGTCAAATGAACCATGTTCACTCTTTTATCTTCTGGAGATACAATACGCGCCACCAGATTTTTCTTTTCCATCGTGCTCAAAAGGCGCGTTAAACTAGTTTTGTCTCTGTCGGTCAGAAAAGCAAGATCATGTTGAGGAAGAGGCCCGTCATGAAAAAGAATTTTCATTAAAATGACTTGTTGGCGGGTCAGGTTGACCCCGTGTTCCGCCATCTTTGTGGCAATAAACATATCAATGTGCTTCATGGTTTTACCAATCCATGGCATCATCAATTTTTCCATACCGGGAAACATTCCTTTTTTCATGTCGCTGACAAATGTACAAAAATAGTTGCATGTGCAACTAAATAAATATATTGATGCAATGGAGGTGAAATTGCTACATTTAAGCATGAAAGTAATTTCGGTTAATAGAGGTGATGTTAAGACCGTGAGTTGGCGAGGTAAGGATGTGAAAACCGGGATTTTTAAATACCCTGCCAACGGAACAATATATTTAGGGATTGAGGATGTTAAGGATGATGCGGTTGTGGATCGCAGATTTCATGGAGGTATTGACAAGGCTGTATATGCGTATAGTTATGATCATTATCCGTATTGGAAAGAAAAATTCCCAGATGCTGACTGGGATTTCGGCATGTTTGGTGAAAATTTGACGATTGAAAACATGAATGAGGATGAGATGAACATTGGTGCCATTTATCAAGTCGGAGATGCTGAAATTCAAGTGTGTCAGCCTCGTCAACCGTGCTTTAAGCTCGGCATCAGATTTAATACGCAATCCGTTTTGAAGACCTTCGTTAATTCTTCATTTTCGGGGGTGTATTTTCGGGTGCTGAAATCTGGAAGAGTAAATGTCGGTGATGATTTGAACTTAATTTTCGAAGAACCTGATGCCCCTTCAATCAAAGATGTTTACGAACTACTTTATCACAAAAAGCCTGGTATGGAGAAAATGGTAGAGTCTATTTTAAACTGCAATCCACTCCCAAAATCCATCAAGGAATCTGTTCTCCATACTCAAGCTTAAAAATGAATATTCTCTTCATCTGTAGTAGAAACGAATGGCGTAGCAGAACTGCCGAAAGCATTTTTAGCGAAAGCGAAACGCACGTGGTTCGTTCGGCCGGAACCGCATCTTCTGCCCGGGTAAAACTGAGCGAGCCTATGTTGCTTTGGGCAGACATGGTGTTTTGTATGGAAGACGAGCACAAGAAGATTCTCAAAAAGCGTTTTCCAACTGCCACAAGAGATCAACGAATAATTGTGCTTCACATAGAAGATGAATACAAGTACATGCAGCCCGAACTGGTTGAGGAAATATTGGACACTACCGCCCCGTACTTCTAATACTCAAATGCACTGAGTAGCCTCAATTCTTTGGCTGATGAAGGTCACTTATGTATCTCTTCTATCTTCTCAATTTCGGCTCTACAAAATCAAGAGCCATGTTAGTAGACGAAGCGATGACGGTGCACACAAGAACGGTTAGTGCAGACCAAAGTTTAAGCGATGTAAGGTCAATTTTTGAAGAAGAAGGCTTCAGACACTTGCCCGTTATGGGAAGAGATGGATTGGTAGGGATGATTACTCATACTGATTTAATGCGCGTTACTTATGGTGCGCACATTGCCGAGGCTGACTTTGAAGTTAATGACCTCATTTTGGAATCTACAACTGTGGAGGAGTCCATGAGCAAGCATTTGAAGACGATAGAATCCGGTGCTGATTTGAAAGAAGTTGCTCGAATGATGCGTAAGTACAAGATTGGCTGTGTGCCTGTGGTGGACAATGGTCAACTGCTTGGACTGGTTACTTCCACGGACATAATGTCCGCATATATCAGTGCTTAGGTTCAGAAATGGCTACCAGATATCGTCAAAATCAACCGTTACCCGGTCGGTTTTAGGATGAGCTTGGCAGGTAAGAACTAATCCTGATTCCACTTCTTTGTCTGTAAGAGAATAGTTGAGTTCCATCTTTACTTCTCCTTCTTTCACGCGAGCTAAGCATGTACAACATACTCCTCCTTTGCAGGAGAAAGGAACGTCAAGACCAGCATCATCTGCCGCATCTAAAATGGTCTTGTTGCCAGGCTCCATTTCAAACGCAAATTCATCACCATCCATAACCACCGTAATGTGACTTTTTACTGATTCCTTAGCTGCGGGTTCAACGGTATTAGCAAAACCAGCAGTAGGATTTGGTGTTCCGAATAATTCAAAATGAATTTTCTCTTGGCTCACACCTTTTTCAGCCAAGACATTCTTTGCTGCATGAATTATCTGTTCTGGACCACACATATAAAACTCGTCAACTTCCGAAGGGTCGAATAGAATTTCGCTGTACTTACGAATTTTGTCTTCATCAATCCTTCCGCGGAAAAAGTCAGAGCCCATTTCCTCCTTACTCATCACATAGTGAATCTCTAATCGATCTGGAAATCGATTCTTCAACGCATTTATTTCGTCAAAATAAATGATTGTTGATGCATAACGGTTGCCGTAAAAAGTGGTGAATTTGCTTTGAGGCTCTGTTTCCAATACGTGTTTCATCATACTAATTATAGGCGTAACCCCGCTACCAGCACAAAAGCTCACATAATGTTTTTTGTTTGAAGGATCTGTGTTTACGATAAATCTACCGCGTGGAGCCAGTGTGTTCAGAACATCTCCAACTTTCAATTCACGGTTAGCAAATGTGGAAAATCTTCCCTCTGGTACTTCTTTTACCCCAACTCGTAGTTCTCCTTCGCCAGGAGAAGAGCTGATAGAGTACGAACGTTTCAATTCTTCTCCATTCACTTCATGTTTAAACATGAGGTATTGACCTGGAATAAATTTAAAATCCTCCTTTAAATCGGCAGGAATACGAAGTTTGATAGACACAGCCTCAGCTGTTTCGCGTTTAATATCAACTACCTCTAACGGATGAAATTGAGCCATGTTCTAATCGTTTATCGCGAACAAATCTATTACATCTGTTCACATGCACAAAGGACGGATTTATGACATGAGTCAACTAATTCAGTCCGTTATTGTTTAAACTTGTACCTCAAACCATTTCAAATGTCAGAACAGGATTTACAAGCAATTTTCGATAAGAAGATTGAGAACGAAGTAAAGATTGAACCGAAAGATTGGATGCCCGATTCTTATAGGAAGAACGTGCTTCGCCAAATGGCACAGCACGCACATTCTGAGATTGTTGGAATGCTACCCGAAGGAAACTGGATTACGCGTGCGCCAAGTATGCGTAGAAAAGTGGCTCTTTTGGCAAAGATTCAAGATGAAGCTGGTCATGGTTTGTACTTGTACAGTGCAGCAGAAACACTAGGAAAAGACAGGGAACGAATTGTATTGGATTTATTGGAAGGTAAAGCCAAATACAGCAGTATTTTCAATTATCCAGCACTAACTTGGGCAGATATAGGCGCAGTTGGCTGGTTAGTTGATGGAGCGGCAATTGTGAATCAGATTATGCTTCAGAAAACGAGTTACGGTCCGTATTCTAGAGCGATGATTCGAATCTGTAAAGAAGAGAGTTTTCATCAGCGCCAAGGCTATGAAATTCTGCTTACACTTTGTAGAGGAACAGAAGAGCAAAAAGCAATGGCCCAAGATGCCTTAAATCGGTTTTGGTGGCCAAGCTTAATGATGTTCGGTCCTTCTGATAAAGATTCTCCGCATTCGGCTCAAAGCATGGCTTGGAAAGTGAAGCGAATGGGTAATGACGAATTGCGCCAGAAATTCATTGACCAAACCGTAAAACAAGCAGACTTTTTGGGATTGAAAATTCCAGATCCAGATTTGAAGTGGAACGAGGAAAAAGGTCAATACGATTGGGGACTGATTGATTGGGAAGAGTTTTACAACGTAATCAAGGGCAATGGCCCTTGCAATAAAGAAAGATTGGCTGCTCGTCAGGCAGCTTATGATAATGGTGCTTGGGTTCGGGATGCAGCAACTGCATTTGCGAATAAAAAAGCCAAAAGACGAGATAAAGACGCAGCATAATGGAAAGAAAAGACTGGCCTCTTTGGGAGGTATTTGTAAGAAGTAAGGCAGGATTGAGTCATAAGCATGCAGGTAGTTTGCATGCTCCAGATGAGGAAATGGCCATAAGCAATGCACGCGATGTTTACACTAGAAGAAGTGAAGGGGTGAGTATTTGGGTAGTAGAAAGCAAGCACATTCATTCTACACTTGAAACGGATTCTGAATCGATGTTTGATCCAAATGAGGATAAGATTTACAGACATCCGACATTCTATGATATTCCGGACGAAGTAGGACATATGTAATATGGAGAAGAAGCAAGCTTTATTCAATTACTTATTGCGGTTGGGAGATAACTCAGCCATTCTTGGCCACAAATTGAGCGAGTGGTGCGGTCATGGACCAGAGTTGGAAGAAGATATCGCCATTATCAATACCGCGCTAGACCTTTTGGGTCATGGACGGTCTTTCTATTCGTACGCTGGAGAAGTGGAAGGGAAGGGAAGAGACGAAGATGATATTGCCTTTTTACGTATTGAACGTGAATATAGAAATGCCCTTATTACCGAATTGCCAAACGGACATTATGGCGATACAATTGCTCGGCAGTTTCTATTCGATCAATTCAATTATCTCGTTTTTACAGAATTGGAGAATTCTGCCGATGAAACGGTAGCGGCTATAGCGGCAAAGGCAGTCAAGGAAATTCGATATCACCTAAGAAGAAGCATTGAATGGACGTTGAGGTTGGGAGATGGCACAAAGGAAAGCCATGACCGAATTCAAGAATCCTTTAATAATGTTTGGGTATATACAGGCGATTTGTTTGTGCAGGATGAAAGTGACGCAGTAATTGTATCTGAAGGAATTGGACCCGATTTGAAAGCAATTCAACCCATTTGGAGAGAGAAAGTAAAGGCCGTTTTGGCAGAGGCAACGCTTACTATTCCTGAAGATGGTTGGATGCAAAGCGGAAGCAAAGAAGGTCGTCATACAGAACACATGGGGCACATTTTGTCCGATTTACAATACATGCAGCGCGCCTACCCAGGCTGCGAATGGTAAAACTCGCTATGACTGAAGAAGAACTTTGGGAATTGCTGGACGAAGTAATGGATCCAGAGATTCCTGTGCTCAGTCTGGTCGATTTAGGAGTTGTTCGTAAAGCAGAATTTGTAGCTGGAAATCCAGAAATAACCATTACGCCAACTTATTCTGGCTGTCCTGCCATGAAAGTGATGGAAGAGGATATTGAAGCTGTTTTGCAAGGAGTTGGTTTCGATGAGTACAACATCAAAACTGTTCTGTCTCCTGCTTGGACTACCGATTGGATTACTATAAAAGGAAGAAAAGCACTTCAGGAATACGGCATAGCACCACCAGAACAAAGCACTTCAGATAAGAATGCACTTTTGGGACATCCCAAAGAAGTTACCTGCCCCAATTGCAAAAGCCGTGAAACAAAAATGTTGAGCCAATTTGGCTCAACACCTTGTAAAGCATTGTATCAATGCAACGACTGTAAAGAGCCGTTTGATTATTTCAAATGTATTTGAAAGCTGATTCAGCTATGCCGAAGGCTTAGTGTTTGAACCACAGTTTCACATAATTCCCTTCTTCCTGTACAAAAATCACTTTTGACAAATCGAAAGAATGGGTCACTTTCCCTCTATTAAAGGTTAAAGCGTGGTTACCAGTTACTTCCATGGTGCTAAGCCAGTTTCCAGTGTATTTGTAGTCAAAACCATCCATAACTACCACAATCTCCTGATAAGAATCAAGAATTTTCTTGAAATCAGCGTTTGAGTAAAGTGCATCTTGAGCTAGTGAATCAAATGGATTGGAAAGAAGGACAATCAATCCTAAAGACAATAAGTATTTCATTGGATTATATTTTAATGTTAACTCCAAAACTAAAGAGTATTTCAGCATTAATCGCGATTAGTATCACTTACAATCAACTTTTACCTTAGCCGAACAAATTTTTAGAAATGGCATTCGAAATAATTGGATTTGAAATTGAGGCTGGCGTTGCCATCATTACTCTAAACAGACCAGACAAACTCAATAGTTTTAATCAGACGATGGCCTACGAAGTGCAGTCTGCGCTAGATTATTGCATGGAAGATGCAGCCATTCGCTGTGTTCTCATAACTGGAGCTGGAAGAGCTTTTTGCGCGGGTCAAGATTTAGAGGAGGCAATTGCGCCCAATTCTGCTTCAATTGAAGAACACGTTGAAAGCAAGTACAATCCTATGGTTCGGAGGATTCGTGCTATTAAAAAACCAGTGATTGCTGCCGTGAATGGCGTTGCTGCAGGAGCAGGAGCAAATCTTGCTTACTGTTGTGACATCATTGTGGCAGCACAGAGCGCCAAATTCATTCAGTCCTTCATCAATATTGGGCTTATACCAGATACTGGAGGAACGTACTTTTTGCCACGAATAGTAGGTATGCACAAAGCAGCCGAATTGATGATGCTTGGTGAGAAAATGACCGCTCAAGAAGGAAAAGACCTCGGTATTATTTACCGTGTTTTTCCGGATGGAGAATTGATGGAAGGGGCTATGGAGTTAGCAAAGCGAATGGCATTAATGCCAACCAAAGGATTAGGGCTCATCAAAAAAGCACTGAACATGAGTCTCAGGCATGACCTGGACCAGCAGTTGGAAGTAGAGATGGACTTACAAGGTAGAGCAGGCAGAACGTACGATAACGCAGAAGGAATCAACGCATTCTTAGAAAAGCGGAAACCAGTATTTAAAGGAGAATGAGCGAATTAATAGTTGGAGTTATTGGTGCCGGTTCTATGGGAGCGGGAATAGCACAGGTCGCTGCGCAAGCTGGTCATAAGGTATATCTGAACGATAGTTTCCCAGATGCGCTAGAGCGTGCTGCCAAAGGTCATCAGAAAATCTTTTTGCGGTTGGTAGAAAAGGAAAGAATGACCTTGGAAGAAGCCAAATCCTGCGCCAATCGAATCACTTATACAAAAACCGTAGATGATTTAAAGCATTGCGGGTTAGTCATTGAAGCAATTATTGAAGACCTCGAAATCAAACAAGGTTTATTTCAAGAATTGGAAATGATTTGTGGCGATGATGCCATTCTGGCTTCAAATACATCCACACTTCCTATTGTGGCAATCGGTGGCAAACTGAAAGACCCAAGTCGAGTGGTTGGTATTCATTTCTTCAATCCAGCACCGTTGATGGCATTGGTAGAAGTTATTCCAAGCATGCTTACGCGGGTTGGATTGGCCGAAGAGATGAAGGATTTGATGAAGGCCTGGGGTAAAGTTCCTGTGGTTGCCAAAGACACACCAGGATTTATTGTAAACCGTGTAGCGCGTCCGTTCTACGGAGAGTCAATTAGAATACTAGAAGAAGGAATTGCCGATGAGGCAACTATCGATTGGGCGCTGAAAGAAATTGGCGGTTTCCGAATGGGACCATTTGAGTTAATGGATTTGATCGGAAACGACATCAACTTTGCTGTTACTTCTACGGCTTTTCAATCCTTCTTTTATGATGGCAGATATCGTCCATCTGTTATCCAACAGAGATTGGTGGAAGGCGGAATGCTTGGAAGGAAATCAGGTAAAGGTTACTACGATTATGCGGAAGGAGCTGTTAATCCAGAGCCAAATAAGAGCAAAGCATTGGGTGAAATGATTGTGAATAGAGTGCTTTGCTTGCTAATCAACTCAGCTATTGATGCATTACATTTTGGTGTCGCTTCAAAAGAAGACCTCGATTTGGCCATGACTAAAGGCGTAAACTATCCAAAGGGACTTTTGGCTTGGGGTGATGAACGTGGATTGGACAAGGTTCTCCATCGAATTGATTCACTGTACGAAGATTACCGAGAAGATCGATATCGGGCTTGTGTTTTACTACGAAGAATGGTAAAAGAAGACCGAACGTTCTATTAGGACATCCGCAACAAAAGGGCAGTGCCCATGTTGTATATTTAACAGGGTACTTCTACCCGCAATTCAACCAAATTAACCCCAATTTCAATGGCAGATTTCAGAGATATTCAAAATAAAGCATCGCGAGCTGGACGTTCAGTTTTCGTTATCGGATTCGTAATAATCCTATTCATCATTGGCATTACTAAAATGTCAATCACCATAGATGCGGGTGAGGCGGGCGTTCTTTTTAAAACGTTTGGAGGTGGTGTAGATACAGAGCAAACTTACGGTGAAGGCTTTCATGTAATTGCTCCTTGGAACAAGATGATTCGATACGAAGTGCGTCAGAACGAACTACTCGAACAGATGTCCGTTCTCTCTGCAAATGGACTGGAAATTACTGTTGATTTAAGTGCGTGGTATCATCCAGAGCAAGCTAAATTGCCGCAACTGCATCAGGAAAAAGGACAGGATTATTTGAATCGATTGGTAAAACCTGCGGTTAGATCTGCCACGCGTTCGGTGGTTGGACGATACACTCCGGAACAAATCTATTCAAGTAAGCGTGATGCAATTCAGAAAGAAATTTATGAGGAGACAAAGGCCATTTTAGACCCGCAATACATCCAACTAAATGAGGTTTTGGTTCGTGATATTACCTTGCCTACGACTATCAAGACGGCCATTGAAAATAAATTGAAGCAGGAGCAAGAATCGTTGGAATACGAATTCAGACTTCAGCGTGAGCAGAAAGAGGCTGAGCGTATTCGTATCGAAGCTGAGGGTAAAGCAGCAGCCAACAGAATTCTAAATGCATCACTTACGTCAAATATCCTGAAGGAAAAAGGAATTGCAGCTACGGTAGAATTGTCTAAATCACCGAATACAAAGGTGGTTGTAGTTGGTAATAGCGATGGACTTCCTTTGATACTTGGCGGGAATTAAGAGTAACACGTGTCTGAGCAAAAAACACTTTCAACGCGTGTCGTAGATAAAATGTACAACAACGATCCTTTTAGCAAATGGCTAGGGATTGAAAGAGTAGAAGACGGTGCGGGCTTATCTGTTCTGCGGATGACTGTCAGACAAGAAATGTTGAATGGATTTGCGGTTGCTCATGGAGGAGTTTCCTACAGCTTGGCAGATTCTGCCTTAGCGTTTGCAGCCAACGGACATGGAATTCAAAGCATGAGTATCGAAACCGCAATTTCTCACACTAAAAAAGTGCTTGAAGGAGATACTCTCACGGCCACAGCCAAAGAAATCAGTTTGACCACAAGGATTGGCATTTATCAGATTGACATAACCAACCAGAAAAACGAAATTGTAGGCCTATTTAAAGGAACAGTTTACAGGACAGGGAAAGAATGGGAAGTATGAAGGACGTATTTATAGTTGACGCAATTAGAACGCCAATTGGCAGTTTTGGAGGAACATTAGCTCCAGTTAGAACAGACGATTTAGCGGCAATTCCTATTCGAGAATTGATGAAGAGGAACCCAAATTTGGATCCGTCAGCAATTGAGGATTTGATTTTTGGTTGTGCCAACCAGGCAGGAGAAGACAACAGAAATGTTGCGCGCATGGCAGGGCTTTTAGCCGGACTTCCTTGGACAGTAGGTGGCGAAACGGTCAATCGACTGTGTTCATCTGGAATGGCTTCAACTATTAATGCGGCAAGAGCAATTCAAACAGGAAATGGCGATATCTATGTTTCTGGCGGAGTGGAGCACATGACTCGCGGACCGTGGGTAATTTCCAAAGCCAGCCAGCCATTTGGGCGCGATGCCGAAATGCATGACACCAGTTTCGGTTGGAGGTTCATCAACCCTAAAATGCAGGAGTTGTATGGGACAGAAGGCATGGGTCAAACGGCTGAAAACCTTGTTGAGCTGTACGGAATTGAACGTGAAGCACAAGATTTGTTCGCATACAATTCTCACATGAAAGCTGCCGCTGCGAGAGATTCTGGAAGATTAGCTGAAGAAATTGTTGTCGTAGAAATTCCTCAACGCAAAGCAGACCCAATCATCTTTTCACAGGATGAGTTTATCAAACCAAACACTTCGCTTGAAGTACTTGGAAAGCTACGAGCTGCATTTAAAAAAGATGGTTCCGTTACGGCTGGGAACAGCTCTGGATTAAATGATGGTGCAGCAGCTATACTTGTTGCTTCTGATCAGGGTATGAAAGACCATAACCTCAAGCCAATGGCCAGAATAGTTTCGGCTGCTGTTGCAGGAGTTGAACCTAGAATTATGGGAATTGGCCCTGTTTACGCTTCTGAGAAAGCTTTGAAACGAGCTGGACTTACGCTTGATCAAATGGATGTGATTGAGCTGAACGAAGCGTTCTCTGCACAAGCATTGGCATGTACCCGAAAAATGGGCTTAGCTGATGATGATGCTCGTGTGAATCCGAATGGAGGAGCAATAGCTATTGGTCATCCTCTTGGAATGAGCGGTGCTCGTATTCTGCAAACCGCTGCTATTCAACTACAGAAAACGCAGAAGCAATATGCCTTGGTAACGATGTGTATTGGAGTAGGGCAAGGTTATGCCACAATTATTGAGCGTGCTTAAGAATTAGCAGCTAAATAATCATCAATCAATTTTATGTTTGCGGCTTTCTCAGATTCACTCAGAAAGCTTGTTTCAAAGCTGACTTTTGCAACATCGGCCAATTCAACTTTTGTTAGATTCAGCGCTTCAGCAGTCGCTAAATAGTTCGCATTCATATGTCCACCAAAGTAAGCTGGGTCATCCGAGTTGATAGAAGGCTTCAATCCTTTTTCTAGCATTGTTCTGAGCGGATGTTCCTTCAAGTCATCAACCACACATAGCTTTAAATTTGAAAGTGGACAAACTGTGAGTCCCATTTTACGCTTCGCTAATTCTTTTACCAATTCTTCATCCTCTAAGCAGCGGTTTCCATGGTCTAAGCGGTCAATGTTCAGCAGGTTTAATGCTTCCCAAACGTATTCCGCTGGACCTTCTTCTCCTGCATGAGCAACTAGTTTAAACCCTGCTTCTTTGGCTTTTAAATAAACACGTTCAAACTTAGAAGGCGGATTTCCTAATTCCGAGGAGTCCAATCCAATGGCCGTGATTTTATCCTGATGACGTAAACCGTCTTCCAATGTTTTGAAAGCAGATTCCTCATCTAAATGACGAAGAAAACTCATGATTAAAACGGTGGTCATTCCCAACTTTGATTGGGCATCTTTCAACGCTCTGTCAATTCCATTAATTACTGTGTCAAACGGAATTCCACGGTCAGTATGACCTTGTGGGTCAAACATAATCTCGGTATGAATCACATTGTCTAAGTATACTTTTCGGAGATAAGCCCACGTCAGATCGTAGTAATCTTGCTCCGTAGTAAGCACATTCATTCCCTCGTAATAGATGTCTAGAAAATCCTGAAGGTTGCTGAAGTTGTACGCTTCTTTTACTTCTTCCACAGACTTAAACCGAATCTCTTTCTTATTGCGCTGCGCAATTTCAAACATCAACTCAGGTTCAAATGAACCTTCAATGTGCAGGTGTAATTCGGCTTTGGGTAATCCTTCAATAAATTCTTTGATAGATACAGACATGTAATAATTTAATTTGGCGCGGAAGGTAATATTCTTGCCGTTCTTGAAGGTTAAAGTTGCTTAATTTGAACTCAAATTTCTGACGCATGAATCCGAAGGTTGATGAATACTTAGATAATAAGGTCAATGATTGGCAGCGCCCAATTTTGTCAACCATTCGAAGATGTATACTCGAATGTGGTTTAACCGAAGAGATAAAATGGGGCATTCCAAGCTATAATCATCATGGAAACGTAGTGGGCTTTGCAGCTTTTAAAAATCACTGTGGCCTATGGTTTCATGAGGGCGCCATGCTAAAGGATAAAGACAAAGTGCTCATTAATGCACAGGATGGTAAGACTTCTGCCTTGCGGCAATGGCGATTTGTTGAGGGCGATAAGGTGGATGAAAAACTGCTGAAGGCATACGTTTCTGAAGCGGCATTAAACATGGAAAAGGGAATTAAAACACCCAAGAAGAAAATTGAAGTTGTAGTACCAGAATTGCTTCAAAATGCAATGGAAGCCGAACCAGCTGTTTTGGAATACTTCAATTCTTTAGCGCCATCACATAGAAGAGAATATGCTGAGCATATTTCAGAAGCAAAACAGGAAGCAACTAAACTCAGAAGATTAGAGAAGAGCATGAGTCTAATGCGAGAGAAGAAAGGTTTACACGATAAATACAAGAACTGCTAATGATCTACGAATTCAATGGAATGCGACCTAGCATTCATCCGACAGCATTTGTGCACCAAACTGCGAGCGTTATCGGTAATGTTCAAATTGGAAAAGACGTGTATATCGGCCCTGGAGCAGCCATTCGTGGCGATTGGGGTAGAATAGTAATCGAGGATGGCTGCAATGTGCAAGAGAGCTGCACTATTCATATGTTCCCTGGAACAACGGTTTGGCTTCATAAAGGAGCACATGTTGGTCATGGCGCTGTAATTCATGGAGCTACATTAAAAGAGAATTGTTTGATTGGAATGAATGCTGTTGTGATGGATGATGTAGAAGTAGGGGAGAACTCCATTGTTGGTGCGTTGGCATTTGTGCCTGCAAATACGATTATTCCACCCATGAAGATTGCAGTTGGTAACCCCGCCAAAGTGATAAAAGACGTTTCTGACAATATGATTGCTTGGAAAACAGAAGGAACAAAATTGTATCAATCGCTACCGAAGGAAAGCCACGATACGTTAAAAGAACTAGCGTTGGATGAAGTGCTAACCTCCCAGCAAACTTCATCAGAAGACCCTTATAACGGCAAGCAAAAGGCCATGTTTGAGACTTGGGGAAAGACCAAATGAATAGAATTGCCCTAGTTATTGGTGTCGTTTTGCTTATGATAGGCTGTGCTCATATCAGCACCGAACAGGAGTCTAAGGAGGATGTTGCGATAGCAGATACAACTAAATCATTAGCCGTTTTAGTTCAATCTGGGATGACCAAAATCGACACTTCAATTATTTACACTCGTTATTCCGATTATGGGTTGGTTGAAGACCTGAATGGAGATAATTTTCCAGAATTGGTAACGCTAGTCGCCAACTCAAAGACCAACGAAATTGGCTTGCGCATTATTGACGGTAAAGACCGAGGGAATGTGACCATGTTCGGTGCTGGAAACGAAATAAATGGGATGAAAAACCTTCGCTGGATAAAGTTGATGAAAGCAGTGCCAAAAGGATTTTTTATTGCGCCAACCAATATTGATTCTTTAACGGGAGATGTTCTAGGAATAGATTCAATCCGTGGGATTTTCCTTAGAAACATCGCTGTTCAAGTTGCACCGCAGGAGTCACATTCTAGCGCCATTGTTTATTGGAATGGCACAGATTATTCTTGGATGCATCAAGAATTTTAAAAGTCCACCACAGTTTTTAAAGAAAACGCTTAGTCAAATTGTCTTGGTAAAACTGTAAGTACCTATTCCAGTTCAGTCACCGAAACGCTTCCTCCAAGAATTTCAATCGGTTTTTGCTTGTGGTTTTGAATGTAAATTTTTAAGGATTTCATCTCTTTTGGTTGTCCCTCCACCAAGTGACTCACTCCTAAGGTTTTTGGTTTTTTTATGCTAGGTAGGCTTAATTGTAAGTCAGAGTAGTAGATACCCAATATCTCTTTTTTACTATCGAACCTAGTTACTAACCACCATTGCAAAGGTGAAAAATCGGATTTGACTTCAAGTTCAATATCAATCCGATAAACTTGGTTTTTCATCACAGTATCTAGGTGAATATCGGCCAAGTTGATATACAATTCTTTGGAATTAGTGGCAGGTATTTGAATGGCATTCACAACCAACCTCTGTGAGTACGGTTTGCGTTTAAATAACACAGTTTGAAGATGGGAATCGTAAAGACAAGTGTCGTAGAATTCCTCAAGCAATTCTATATTTTCCAATCCAGAAAGCTGCTTATTGTAAATGATAAAATCTGAATAGCTAGATTCTTGATTAGGAACTATGTTGGGATACAAAACAGGTTCTAAGAGCCCATCTCTGAAAGAAAGGTTTACGGTTTGATAAATTGGAGCAGATACTGTAGGAGGTTTATGGTATTCCTGTTGCCATTTACGCAAAACATGGTGAAAGTCATTTGGAATAGCCTCGGTCTTCCACCTAACAGAATGTGTAGTGCCTAAAGTGGTAGAAAAATGAATAAACAACACGAGCGGTAAGATTGTGGTAGAAATTTTTAGCCAATTAGGAGAATTGTCAAT
>CALCGD010000137.1 GCA_937900875.1 uncultured Flavobacteriales bacterium | reverse complement strand
ATCCAATTGAGTCTTCACTAGTTGCGGGAGCTGGACTCGAACCAACGACCTTCGGGTTATGAGCCCGACGAGCTACCAACTGCTCCATCCCGCGATATATTTTCAGTTGCTGCAGATACCTTAGCGCAACTCTTTTTTCTAAGGGGCTGCAAATATACATTTCGTATCTTCGCCCACCAAATTTATTAAGCCTTAATTTCCATGTTACATAAAGCCGGTTTCGTAAGTATTATCGGTAAGCCGAACGTTGGAAAATCGACCTTAATGAATGCGTTGATTGGAGAAAAACTCTCTATCACCAATCCTAAGGCTCAAACCACCCGACATCGGATTATGGGCATTTGGAACGACCTGAACCATCAGATTGTTTTTTCCGACACGCCTGGTATCCTAGACCCTGTTTACAAATTGCAGGAAAACATGATGACTGCGGTGAACGACTCCATTAAGGATGCCGACCTACTGCTTTATTTGGTTGAGATTGGAGAACCTGTTAACGCTGCCTTGGTTGATCAACTTAAAACGGTTAAATGCCCAATCATTATTGTGCTCAATAAGGTTGATTTAAATAACCAAGAGGAAGTGGAAACCAGAGTTGGTTTTTGGGCAGAAACACTTCCTGAGTCTGAGATTCTTCCAGTATCTGCACTTCATCAATTCAACACGAAAGAACTGGTTCAGTTAATGACTCGGCATTTACCAGAACATCCGCCTTATTACGATAAGGATGAGTTAACGGATAGGTCTGTACGGTTTTTCGTGTCCGAAATAATTCGTGAGAAGATTTTGGTTCACTATAAAAAGGAGATTCCTTATTCGGTTGAAGTGGTTGTTGAAGACTACACGGAGGAAGAAAGAATGGATCGAATTCAGGCGACTATCTTTGTCGAACGAGAATCGCAAAAAATGATTCTGATTGGACAAGGCGGACGAGCCATTAAAAGAATGGGTACTGACGCCAGAAGACATATTGAAAATTTCATCAAAAAGAAAGTTTATCTAGACCTTACCGTAAAGGTGCGCAAGGATTGGAGAAGCAACGACCGAGACCTTAAGGAGTTCGGCTATCTATAGATTATGAGCAACATTGTAGCAATTGTAGGACGCCCAAACGTAGGCAAGTCCACACTATTTAACAGACTTATTGGAGAACGCCAAGCTATTGTAGACGAGCAAAGTGGTGTTACCCGCGATAGGACTTACGGTAAATCTACCTGGAACGGAGTTGAGTTCAACCTCATCGATTCTGGAGGGTACGTAAAAGGTTCGGAAGATGCCTTTGAAGGAGAAATCAGAAAGCAGGTAGACATTGCAATTTCTGAAGCGAGCGTGATTCTTTTCGTTGTAGATGTTGCTGCTGGCATTATGGGACCAGATGAAGTTGTTGCTCAGGTGCTTAGAAAAGCGCGGAAGCCGATTATGGTTGTTGTGAACAAGGTTGATAATGGGGAAAGAATAGCTGACGCAACGGAATTTTATGCCCTCGGTTTAGGAGACTATTTCTGTATCTCGAGCATTAACGGAAGTGGAACTGGAGAATTATTAGACCATTTGGTAACGCTGTTAAGCCCAGACCCGGAGGAAGAGGTAGCTGAACTACCAAGGTTTGCCATTGTTGGAAGACCAAACGTTGGGAAATCAAGTCTTACCAATGCGCTGCTAGGTACAAACAGAAACATTGTAACAGATATTGCTGGTACGACCAGAGACACTATTGACAGCCATTATTCTGGTTATGGTTTTGAATTTACTTTGGTAGATACTGCCGGAATTAGAAAGAAGAAATCTGTACACGAAGATGTGGAGTTCTATTCCGTTTTACGTTCAATTAGAGCAATTGAGGGCTGTGATGTGTGCATTCTGATGATTGATGCTACACAAGGCTTTGAGCATCAGGATATGACCATTCTCGGATTGGCTCAAAAGAATCATAAGGGAATTGTAATCCTAGTAAATAAATGGGATTTGGTGGAGAAAGACACCATGAGCACCAAGGAATACACCGAGCGTATTCATGCTAAAATGGCACCTTTTAACGATGTGCCTGTGTTATTTGTTAGTGCACTTACCAAACAACGAATTCATAAAGCGCTTGAAAAAGCGGTGGACGTATATAAGAACCGCACAACACGAATTCCAACTAAGAAGTTGAATGACTTGATGCTACCTATTATGGAGCGGACTCCTCCTCCAAGCGTTAAGCATCATTATATCAAGATTAAGTACGTAACGCAGTTGCCTACTCATTTCCCGTCATTCGCATTTTTCTGTAATCACCCTCAGCATGTGCGAGAAGATTATCGTAGGTTTTTGGAGAACAAGCTCAGAGATGAGTATGATTTCAATGGAGTTCCTATTGAAATCTATATGAGAAAGAAATAAGCACAAAAAAAGGGTCAGATAAATCTGACCCTTTTTTTGTATGCTATTTTACCGCTGTTTAATAAGCAGAATCTTCTAGAGTTGGAACGTCATCAAGCTCCAAAACTTTGATAAGTTCATCAACCTTATCAAGCTTTTCCCAAGCAAACGTTTCTACCTTCTTGTAAAGTTTACCATCTTTTTCTTTTACTCCATCGCCTTTGTAGTAAACCTCAACTTCCTTTTTTTCGCTATTTCTACCAAAATGGCCGTAAGCTGCTGTTTCTAGGAATACTGGATTTTTCAATCCAAATCTTGCAACAATGGCAGCCGGTCTCATATCGAAAAGTTCAGCAACCTTAGTTGATATTTCCCCATCGTTCAACTTTTTACCATCAAGCCAAACTTTAGATGTTTTGTATGTATTTACGTACAAACTAACTGGATCGGCAACGCCAATGGCATATGCAACTTGTACCAATGCCTGATCACAAACTCCAGCAGCAACCAAGTTCTTTGCAACGTGACGAGCAGCGTAAGCTGCACTTCTATCAACCTTTGAAGAATCTTTTCCAGAGAAAGCTCCACCACCATGGGCACCTCTTCCTCCGTAGGTATCTACAATAATTTTTCGCCCAGTTAGGCCAACATCTCCGTGTGGACCACCAATAACGAACTTTCCTGTTGGATTAACATGCAATATCAGTCTTTCTTGCCAGCCTCTACCAAATAGTCTTCTTGCTCTGGTAGGCAACTTCTTAAGTACTCTTTTAAGCACAATTTCCTGAACATCCTTCTTGATTTGAGCCAACATAGCAGCTTCTTCGTCAAAATCGTCATGCTGAGTTGAAACAACAATGGTATGAACCGATACCGGCTTTCCTCTATCGTTGTATTCTACAGTAACCTGTGACTTGCTGTCTGGTCCTAGGTACTTCATCACCTTTCCTTCCTTACGGATATCTGCCATTTCACGCAGAATAAGGTGTGACAATTCTAATGTAATAGGAATTAAACTTTCAGTTTCGTTAGTAGCATATCCAAACATCATTCCTTGGTCTCCTGCTCCTTGCTCCTTGTGCAAACCTTTTCCTTCAACAACTCCTTGCTGAATGTCTCCAGATTGCTCGTGCATAGCTGAAAGAACCGCGCAACTTTCTGAATCGAATTTGTAAGACGCTTTGGTGTAACCAATATTCTTCACAGTCTCTCTCACAATACTGTCAACCTTCACCTTCCCTTCTCCTTCTGACGAAATCTCTCCTCCAACTACAACCAATCCTGTTGTGCAGAAAGTTTCACAAGCAACTTTCGAGTTAGGGTCATGTTTCAAAAATTCATCAAGCATTGCATCAGAAATTTGGTCCGACACTTTATCCGGATGACCTTCTGAAACTGATTCTGATGTAAACAAATATGACATTTATATATTTTTAGTTGTTAACAATGTATTATCTTCTATTTTTGGAGGCGAAAGGTAAAATTTTTCCAATTACGAGGAGGTGGAAAAAATCAAAACACTGAATTAAGTTGTGTGTTTCCTAAAAAACTGCTCTAAATTCTGGTCTTCCACCTTCAGAGAAAGTACCAAAAGCTGGTTTTCCATAGCCCATTTAGAAATTACCTTCCTGATATCACCATCTAGCGCTCCAACTAACCGATAGTTGTTACTACCAAGGTTTTCTACATCTTCTATTCCTACTATCGAACGGAGAACATCCATTTCTACTGCATTCTCAAACTCAACCAAAATGCTTTGCAAGGAGGTGTTTGACATGTCTTTC
>CALCGD010000136.1 GCA_937900875.1 uncultured Flavobacteriales bacterium | reverse complement strand
TGGTCCATCTTTGACCGCCAACCATGGCAACAATAGCAGCAACGCCCGCAGAAAATAGCAGTGCCATCTGATTAGCTCCTCCAAGCGAATTATCGCCATAAAAGGCAACATTCATACCTAAAAGGGCCACCAGAAAAAGGAGCGGAATAAACGATTCGAAAAGAGAAGGCGTTCTAGTTGTTGTCATAGCACGATTGATATGGGGCAAGATAGTAAAGTTGTGTGTGGATGGTCACTGCAGCTTATTTGCAAGAATCTTACATTTGCCGCGAAATTTTAAACAGACAATCATGAAATATTTAGTGCCCCTTTTTGCTATTGTTTTTTTCTCTGCATGCGGTTCGCATAACCACGACCACGAAGGAGATGCAACTGCCGAAACCACCGAAGGAACAAACCCTAACGCTGGTTGGTATGGCGAAGAATTTGAATTTACCGAAGCAATTACGGCAAGCGAAATTGCTGGGTTGATGAACGATGCTTCTGAAAACGAATTTGTAATTAAAACAACCATTGAAGAATGCTGCCAGAAAAAAGGTTGTTGGATGAAAGTGCCTACCGCAGATGGCGAATCGATGCGTGTATCTTTTAAAGACTACGCCTTTTTTGTGCCGCTTGATGCAGCTGGAAGCACCATTACCATGAAAGGTGTGGCAATGTACGATACCATTAGTGTTGATTTCTTGAAGCATTTGGCAGAAGATGCCAACGCTACGCAAGAAGAAATTGATGCCATTACAGAACCAGAATTAGCTATCACGTTTGAAGCTACTGGTGTATTGATTGACTAAGCTTTGACGGTTTTATGCAAGAAGAGGCGCGGTAGCATTACCGCGCCTCTTTCTTTTTACCCAATGGTTACTTCATAGGTGTAAACCTTAAAGTGGTAGAGGATTTAAAGGAGATGTTTCTTCCTCGCTCGGCCGCAATTTCATGTTGCACTAAGGAAAATGCACCTTACAGAACAGCGACTGAGTCTTACACTACTGCAATTGAATCGTGCAGCGGAACAATTGAATCTTACTCTACTGCAATTGAGGCTTGCAGCGTAGCAACGGGGTGGTGCTGTTGGTAGGTGGTGAGATCAAAGACAAAACCTCCTAGGTTTTGGAAACCTAGGAGGTTAATCGGCTAGCTAGGCCACGAAGTATTTACCTTTTGAGCCAAGCCCACGGCAACCAGACCGTAAAAAGATAGAACTATTGTATTGCAACCCATAAACACATTGTTCAGTTATGGCTTATTTTTAATGTATGGTTGGTAGATTCATTTTAATATTAGTTGCGGTAGCTGTTTTGGCAGGTTGTAATGATTGTGAAGAACCTGAACCATGCCCCATTGCTACGGTTGAATTATAGAGCACACCAGCAGACAGTATCTGTTTTGGTAGTTGGAGTTGGCTGTATACCATAAAGTGGCACTGGAGTTCCATTCAGGAGGAGTGGGTCATTTCAGACACCGTGTTTCCAGGTGAGGCGGAATCTGGGTTCGAAGTATTAGAATCTGTTCATGGTACGGTGAATGACCGTGAAATCTACGTTACCATCAACGGGGTGGTTGCTTCTGGCTGTTACAAAGAGTGGAATTCAGCGATATATCATACGTCTATCGGTCCTTCTGACACAGTGGTCCGTGCTCTTTTTTATCAGTGGGATGCACCTGGCTTTGGAGGTTTGATAGTAGACACATATGTACCTGAAGAACCTGATGACCCAATCATTGCCCAGATCAGTGGGCTTAGAATGTTCTACGTAGGAGATGAGTACGAAGTAGGCGTTCGCTACCGCCATAGGTTTATAAAGACTGATTAAGCCATGAATAGAATTACCTATCTCCTTACCTACTAAAAACAGCCAAAAGCAACAAAGGCGCGGTGATTACTCACCGCGCCTTTGTTTTTTCGTGTTAGCCGAAATTACTTAGAGGTCTTTCCAGAATCTCCTTTACTTCCTGACTTGGCAATAGAGCTTCTCATCTCTGTATCTGCCTTTATATTATCAAACTTATAGTAGTCCATTATTCCAAGGTGGCCTGCTCTAAATGCTTCTGCCATTGCCTGTGGTATTTGAACTTCTGCCTCAATTACTTTGGCTCGTGCTTCCTGCGCTTTGGCTTTCATCTCTTGCTCTAATGCAACTGCCATGGCTCTTCTCTCCTCTGCCTTGGCTTGGGCAATGTTCTTATCTGCTTCTGCCTGATCCATTTGTAGTTCGGCACCAATGTTCTTGCCTATGTCTACATCCGCAATATCAATAGAAAGTATCTCGAAAGCCGTTCCAGAATCCAACCCTCTTGCCAATACAACTTTAGAGATTGAATCAGGGTTCTCCAATACTTTTTTGTGCGATTCGGCAGAACCAATAGAAGAAACAACCCCTTCGCCCACACGGGCAAGAATGGTGTCTTCTCCAGCACCACCAACCAATTGTGCAATATTGGCGCGTACTGTAATTCGTGCTTTCGCAATTAGCTGAATACCATCTTTTGCAACAGCCGTAACCGGTGGTGTATCAATCACCTTTGGGTTTACAGACATCTGCACTGCTTGCAATACATCTCGTCCTGCAAGGTCGATGGCAGTTGCCATTTTAAAATCCAATGGAATATTCGCCTTATCGGCAGAAATAAGTGCAAACGTTACGTTCTGCACGCTTCCTCCTGCCAAATAGTGTGCTTCCAATGCATCACGGTTTACGGTAAGTCCTGCTTTGGTGGCGCTAATCATAGCATTTACAATAACCGTTGGTGGCACTTTTCTTAAGCGCATGCCAATTAAGGCACCAATACCAACTGGCACTCCTGAAAATATGGCTGTAATCCACAAGCCGAGTGGTACGTAGTAGAAAAACAACCATAGTAGGACTACGGAGAAAACGACTAATGCTATTAAAATTGGTAGGCCCATGTTGGTTCTTTTAAGTGGTTTTTACTATGATTTTGTTCTGACTAACCTTGGTTACAACAATCTCGCAACCGGCATCTACAAACTTGCCTGCGGCATCAACTTCTATTATTTGGTCTCCGAAGATAGCTTTCCCTGCGGGGTTTAAGCGAGTAACGGTCTTACCAATTTCTCCAAGTTTTACCATGTTCTCAACTTGCTGAACGCTTTTGCCTTCTACAGTGGTATCAAGCGCCATCTTTTTCCATGTTTCTCCTTTTAAGAGAACAATAAGCGAGAGGAAAATAATTGCAACGCTAGAAGCCAAAGAAACATGGCCTTGCATGGTGCCTAGGTACGTGTAGGCTAAATAAATACCGATGGATAAAAGGATAATTCCGCCAACACCAACAATGGTAGTTCCAGGAACAAAGACAATTTCTAACAATAGCAGTAAGACGCCAAGCAGAAGAAAGGCGATAACGGCTCCAGTTATTAGCATTTAATAATGGGAATATCCTCTATGGTTGCGGTGAGGCCACGGTTAATCATCTCCACCCAAATAGGTTGTAAGCGACTAAACGCATCTGTTTTTACAGCGCATTTTCCGCTGTAATGAATAATAAACGTACACTGCTCTGCTTGTAATGGCTCATGCCGACAAACCTCAATCAACGACTCGATTACGAAATCGAATGTGTTGTACTCGTCATTATGAATAACCAAGGTCTTTGGTGCTTGCACCAGTTGTTCCAGCTCTTGCTGAAACTCTACTTCGAGCTCAAGGTTTAGGGTTGGGTCTAGGTTCATCTTGTAATAATCGATGATGAAGATATGAAATTGAAAGACTAGTTAAGGTTTTTAATCGATAAACGGGATTGCTTCAACGGCAGACAACGTAGTTGGCGCCCCTTTCAAATAAGGAACAATCTTCACACTGGCGAACCCTCTATCTACATATTCTCTATATCCCGAGTTGGCATCTGCCAACGTGGTGTAATGTGCTGACGACAAGTTGAACTCAGGCATTGCAAAAGTCATAGAAAGCTCTGGGTCCATTGATTCGTAGATGGTTTCAGAAACGCCATTTGCCTTAATTCTAAACTCAAGCTTGTAGAAAACGTCTGCTCTTTGCTTCAGTTGGCTGCGGTCAAACGCTGGACGTATGTACTCTTCTCTACCTGTTAGGTTTGAGTTTGCCAACACGTCCTGATTTCTGAGGTTTTCTGCAATTTCTTTGGCAGCATTTGCATCGTCTCCAGCATCAATCTGCTGATTGCGCACGTTTTTCATTACCGCCAATCTACCTACATCCTCAGCACGCATACGTTTTACCATGCGTCTTAAACCGGCATCTTCTATAGCAGTAAAACTCGGCTTGCTCTTGTCTGGGTTTCTGATGGTAGCCGTCAAAAACGGAATAGTTCCTACCGTAATTACACGGGCCGCAGGCTTTTCAACCACTGGCTTTGCTTCTACTACGGCCTCTTCATCTTCCCCAACCTCTTCTGTTGCTACAACATCTTCTTCCTCTGTTGCTGCGACTACCTCCTCTACCGCTACTTCAGCTTCTTCTTTTATTTCCTCCGCTACCTGAACTGATTCTTCAGACGCAGCAGGTGCTGCAACCTCTTCCGATTCTACTTCCTCTTCAAAAAGATTGTCGGCTTCGGCAAGAATAGCTTCGAATTCTTTTGTGGCTTCTGCCACTTCATCTCGGACTGGCTCAACCTCTTCAATTGGTTCAGTTGCCACTACTTCCCGAACAACTTCGTCCGTAACAACTGGCTCTTCAAGGCTTACGGTTTCTTCAGAAACTAAAGGCGTTGGTACTTCTACAACCTCTGCTGTTTGTTCCACAGCGGCTAATTCTTCTTCAAGCAAGTCCTTAACCAACTCATCTTCTTCTTCAATGGTTGTGGCTTCAACTGCAGGCTTCACAACTTCAGCTTTCATTGGAGTAGCCTCTACCACCTTGGCCGGCTTGGCAGGATTAGACTCAACCTCCGCTAAAGCTTCATTGATTTCATTAATGTCTAAAGCAGCCATTTCTTTATTCCCACTTTGCGCAAGGACATCTTTATCCTGCTGCATCTCAGCTCTCAACGCTGCCTCTTTCTCTCTTGCAATTTTTTGGTGCTTGTCCAAAGCAATCCGATCTGCATCCATAGCAGACTGCAACACTGGGTCTACCTCTTTTCCATTGGTTTGGCGGTTTTCCAATGGCTTAAGCGTGTAGTCTTTATCTGGTCTTGCCTTAGCTTGGGCCGCCATTTCAGCTTCCATTTCATTCAAGGCTGCTAAGTAATCAGCAGGATTTGCATCACTTTTAAGTGCTACAATTTCATTTTCAATGTCGGTTATTTCTGCTGCAAGCTCTTCTGCAATGGCTTCTTTCTCCTCAACCCACGAAGCCGAAGTGTCATTTTCAGCAGCTAATCTCTGTTCAGTTAAAGCTAGATTGGCAGCTGCTACCTTTGCTTCTTCCGCTTCATCAATAGACTTGTTTTCGTCTTCAATCAATTTTTCTTGCTGCGTTTTCTGGTCTTCTAGCCGCGCAATGGTTTGCAAAAACAAGTCAGAATCTGATAGATTTTCCGTGTTTGAAGACTGAACACTTACTTCTGCTGGATTGTTATTCTCAGCTATCGCTTTAGTTTCCTCTGTGGTAACTTCCTGTACTAGCTCTGTGGCAACTACCAGTTCCTTCACTTCAACGGTTTCAGGTTCTGTTTGCTGACCTAACAATTCCGCTTCCTTCTCCTCCATTTCCTTCAGCAGCTCCGCGAAAGACTCTTCTTCAGCTAGTTTCACTTCAGCAGCAATTTGAACTGATGAATCCTTCATTGCTTGTTGCTTGGCAAGCTCAACCTCTCGGTCAATTTGCGCCAAACGAGCCTTTTCTACTTGGTCTGCCGCCAGCTGTGCTGCTGCAAGAGAGTCTTGCTCAGCTTTTAGTCTTTTAGCCTCAGCTAATTCTGCTTCTCGTGTTTTTTGCGCTACAGCCAGACTATCTTTTATTGCTTGGTTTTTAATCTGCAACTGGGCGTAAGCATCATCCTTTATTTGCTGCGTTATTTCCAGTTCTTTTAACGCCTTTTCCGCGTCTGCTTTTGTCACTAGTTGGGCACGTGCAACACTATCTTGTTTTAGCATCTCAGCTTTACGTGAAGCCGCTTGTTGTTCTTTTTCCAACATCGCATCTTCCACTTCAGCTGCTTCACTTTCGATTTCTAACGCTAATTGAACTTCGGCTAAAGTATCTTGCTTCGCTTGGGCAGCAGCAGCCAGTGCTTTTTCGTTGGCTTCTACACCAACGGCAGCTTCCTGTTGCTTCGCTTTTTCTGCTAACTCCTTCGCTTCAGCTAAAGCATTAGCCTCTATTTCAGTTGCTTCCTTTTCAATTTCCAGCGCTAATTGAACTTGGTCTAAACTGTCTTGTTTCGCTTTGGCAGCAGCAAGAGCTTTTGCATCAGCTTCTGCTTCAGCGGCTTCACTTTCAATTTCTAACGCTAATTGAACTTGCGCTAGACTGTCTTGCCTGGTTTTAGCAGCAGCAGCCATTGCTTTTTCATTCGCTTCTGCCGCAATAGCAGCCTCTTGTTGCTTCACTTTTTCGGCTAACTCAAATTCCTTTGCCTTAGCAAGTGCTGCATCTTCTGCTTTCTTTTTTTCTACTTCGCTTCTTTCTAGCTCTTGAGCTTTTGCAAGTTCTGCGGCTTTTTCGGCAGCCTCTTTTTCTGCTTTCAACTTTGTTGCTGCCGCTGATTCTTTTTCCTTCGCCAAAGCTGCCGCTTGCTGTTTTGCCGCTTCCTCCTGCTCCATCTTCAACTTTGCCGCGGCTGCCAACTCATTCTCTTTTGCTAAAGCGCCTGCGCGCTCCTCTTCCTCTTTCTTTGCCTTAAGCTTAGCTGCTTCTTCGGTTTTTACAGCATTCGCAGCAGATAGAACATCTGCTTCACTTTTAGCCGTTTTTTCTCTAGCTGCCAGTATTTCTGCAGGGTCTGGCATAGCCACCATCTTAGAATTAACCTCATTAAGAGATAGGCTTTCAGCACGTTCTAACGAGTCTGGATTTCCAGCAGCATCGAAATAATTTGTGATAGTAACAGTTCCTTTATCAGTTGTTGATTCGTACCTAATTCCTTGACTTAGAGACTTAAATGCTTCATGCTGAGGAACGTCCAAATCAAACTTAAATCCTTCAGCTTCCTTTGGACCAACGTCCATTACGTAGTCATTCTGAGGCGGAAGAATCAGCAAGTATTTACCTGTTTCTTTATGACTTCTGTACTTACCCACCACTTGGTTAGTTGTTGGGTCAAAAACGGTGGCCGACATATAATTGTAGACGCTATCCGTCATATCCTCAAACGTACCTTCTACTATCGAAAGCTCAACCTGCTGTGGGTCGTAAAGAAGTGTTTTAAAGACTCTTAGTTTGCCCTCGGCAGTATTTCTGGCGGTGGTAAAAAACGCAACCTTTCCATCAGGGTCACTTGCGTATAGGAAATCGTCATAAGGCGAGTTTATTGGATGCTGTAGGTTTACGGCCTTAGACCATTTGTTTGTCTCCGCATCAAAATTGGAGCTAAAAACATCATATCCACCCATTGTATTGTGCCCTTTTGATGCAAAAAACAAGGTCTGAGAATCCTCATCATAATAGGCGTAGTCCTCATCATAAGCGGTATTAATCGCTTCTGGCAATCTTTGTGGCAATGCCCAATCTCCCGAAGGAAGTCTGTTTACTCTGTACAAGTCTTTGGCGTTTGCGCCATCTTCTCCATAACTAGCATACACCAAAACAGTGCTATTCAGGGGAGTATAAACTACAGTTCCAAAAAGGTTTTTCTCATCATACTTCGTTTTGAAAGTAGGCGGCATTGGAATCACTTTGCCTTTCAACTTTCTAAAATCGTACGGCCTGTAAAACTCACTTGCTAATACTTCTTTTTCGGATGCCGGCTTAAATTCGACAGCGGCATTATAGAGCAGTTTCCCATTCAAACATTCGGCAATGCTTCTATCTAAATCAACTTTAAGTTTCTGATAACCAGCTGTTTTTGCCTTTTGAAATGCTCCGATGGCATCGTCAAATCGGTAATTAAACTGATAGGCTTTGCCCAAATAATAATGCGCTTCTTTATTTACTCCATTCGTGCTCGCGCCACCTTCGATGTATGGAAGTGGCTTCAGAGGGTCTGCCTCGGTATACAATATGCACACCCCAAAACGATAATTATAGTTAGGATCTAAGGCATCTTTACTCAGCAATTGGGAAAAAAGAGGCTTAGCGTTATTGTAATCTTCCGATTCAAAAAACTCATTAGCCGCTTTTTCGAGCTCCTCTTGACTATCAAAGCTCACCTGTCCAAATCCTTGGAAGGCCAATAGGAAGAAGGAGAAAAAGAAAGTCAATCGAGCCGACAACACCATAGAATTACCCGTTTTTCGGGTTATTTTCGACAATTCATTCAAGCACCCAAAAATATTTGTTTTTACCCAATGATAAACCATGATTTATCGGCATTTCAGATTGTTTTTAAACGTGTAAGTCCAACAGCTGACTTATCAAGGTTTAGACACCTTTTCGTACTGATTTCCATAATTTTTCTGTCGGTTGGTTCCACATTCGCCCAGATTTCTGTTGGTTTATTAACTAAAGAATCCGTTTCAGGTATTCTAATAGCGCCCAACGAAGGCAAATACCTTCTGAAATCTGAGGCTGGAGACACGCTATACAAGTTTCGCTCCGATGATGCTGTTTCAATCGAAGCTCTGGGAGATAATCTTGTTCTTAAAAGCGTTTATGGATTAACCGACACGTTGCAATCGATAGCGGTAATCGGAACTGGAACAAACGCCTCGATATATATGCGGATTGGTTCGGAAATCAAGCAACATATCTATTTTGAAACGGTAAACATTACTGCCAAACAAGGCCTACTTAACCTTGTAAACAATTTGAATTTAGATCGGTACGTGAGTCTGGTTGTGCAAGCAGAGGTTGGTTCGGGCGCTGCTGATGAATACTACAAGATTCAAAGCATCATTTGCAGAACATACGCCATGCGTAACTTAGAACGGCATGCAACAGATGGATATGATTTGTGTGACCACGAGCATTGCCAGGTTTTTTCTGGAATTAAGCCACCGACCAATGCGGTAATTAAAGCAACCGCTGCTACAAGTGGTTATGTGATGGTTGGTAGTGAAAATGAATTAATTCTGAGTGCTTTTCACGCAAATTGCGGTGGACAAACATCCAACTCGGAAGATGTTTGGAGAGAATCTCGAAGCTATCTCACCTCTGTTATTGATACATTTTGTCTTGAAGCAAGAAGCTCTAGATGGTCTAAAAGTTTACCACTTGATGAGTTTTTGTCTCAAGCTGGATTACCTATTGAACAAGAGAAATACGCTGGCAAGACGTTCAATCAGCCTAACCGAAAAAAATACTTTGTGGTTGAAACGGATTCTGTTGAGACATCCAAAATGAGACGATACTTGGGACTTAGGTCAACCTTTTTTGATATCACTATAAAGGATAATGAAGTTGAAATGACAGGGCGTGGCTATGGACATGGAGTTGGGCTATGCCAACAGGGCGCCATGAAAATGGCCGAAAGTGGATACACCTACAGTCAAATTCTTGGGTACTATTATAAAGGGGTTAGTCTGGTGCCTATCAATTCGCTTCAGCCAGAAAAGTAGGACGCCACCATCTTCTTAGCATCCTCAATAAATTCTGAGAATTCGGAATCAAATTCTGCTTGGTTTTTGGCATAAACTTCGGAAGCTAAGTGCATTTCGGTTTCAATAATTGTTCTTCTGTCTAGGCCCTGCAACGACTTTAGCAACCCCCAATCAAACCTATAATTGTATAACCAGTTTTGTTCTTTCATGTAGGGGAAAAAGCGTTGCACATAAATGGGGAAATGCTCAGATTGAGATTCCAATCGATGGTAAATGCTTTGAGTAAAACTGCCTAGTTCCGATTCGTGAAACTGATCCCAATTAGCGGCCAAAACATGGTCGTAAACAACATCAATCACGACAGGAGAAAACCTGCCTTGCGTAGCGCGAAAGCGCTGAACGCCTTGCTTTACGAGAGGGTGATTATCTGTAAAATGGTCTATGGCTCTGTGAAACCGAATTCCCTCGGCAATGTTACCTGAGTAAAACTTATCGGGATTGCCCTTGACTGAATCTGCAATAAAATTGCCTAACAGAATTTCATCATTATCAGGTGAAAGGAATATATGACCAAGAAAATTCATGCGTCCCAAACTTACGGCAAAAGGAAAGGGAGTTAAAATTCTAATTTCAATTGAAACTTGAGTCCTAACTCCCTCGGGAAAAAGTGGAATGTCTGCTTTAAAGACGGTGAGGGTTTATTAGGGTTGTCTGTTAAGGTTAATTTTGTTGAACTCTAAACTGCTTCTAAGCATGAAAAATGTTCTAAATGCCTTCCTAATGCTGGTTATCCCAACGGGATTATTTGCTCAAATCACACTTTCTCCACTTGAGACTGTTCAGGTAAAAGAATCGAATGTTTATTGGAAGGCGGAAATCAATGACCAAGTTCCTACTACGGTTATCAACGCTTCCAGCATTGCGGTAATGAACGGTTCGTTTCCGATGGAGAAAAACATTACCAAACAAATCAGTTTTAAGCTTAAAAATGGTGATGACCAAGGTAGAACCGTGAATGCTGTGGTAACGGGAGTTGCGGAATGGAACGGAGAAAAACTCTATACGGTAGAGTTAGAAATAGGTGTTAATCTGTCTTCCAGGTGGGAATACAGAAAGGTTAATTGCATACTAGCCGATTTAACGGAAAGTGAGCACCGACTAATTGTAGGACAAAATTGGCTTGGAGAAGATATTGAGGTAAAATAGGCTTATTCTGCGGCTAATTTCCTGAGCATTTCCAACAAACGAGGATCGCTGGCTCTTGGCGCATTTCCGTCTACAACTTTTCCCTTTTTGTCAAAAATGAGATAACGAGGAATACTATGAACGCCAAATTTAGCAGTTGCTTCTGAGCCCCATCCTCCCTTTGAAATACCATGAACTCCTTCAATCTCAAGTTCTTTAATGGCCATTTTCCAAACCGTTTCTGTATTGTCGATTGAAATGTATAAGAATTCAATGTTCTTCTTGTCCTTTTTGGAGAGCTTCTCTTTGAGCGCTTTTGCAGCCGGAAATTCTTTGCGACACGGACCACACCAACTAGCCCAAATATCCAGGTAAACCACTTTTCCTTTTAGGTCAGATAGTTTGAAAGACTTTCCGTCTAATCCTTCCAACTCAAGGTCAATTGCATCGTGGTCGGTGGCTTGCTCAGACACAGCTAATTCCACTTCGTCATCTTTGGCATCCAAACGCTCCGATATATTCGCCATAATAACCTCGACAAATGGCGTAGACCCTTCTGTGGCTTTTAACGTGGCTTGCATTTGACGCAATAATGAAGGTTGAACAAACTGAGCATTCGATAGCATAGATGCGGTGAGAAAATACTGCAATGAAGCTCCTTGCAAATTTTCTCTTGCAAGATTGAACCCCTCTTGAACGGCAGATTCTTTCGTGCCAAACTTCATGAAATCGTATGTTTCAAGTGCCTTGTAATTGACAAACTGGATGAGCAATTCTCTAAAGAATTCGCTATCCAATTCAGAGGCTTTATTCATTCTTTCCCAGGTAATGCCTTGCAGTAAAACCTTAGGGATTTCTGTCGCCTTAGGAATGTTGCTTTTAGCCGATTTGGCTTCAGAAAACTTAAACAACGACAAGTAATAATGATAACCTAGATGATTTTTATAAGCCTTTACATACTCTTCAGGTAGGAGCTGCCCGAACTTTTCGAGAGCAAAAACCGCATCATTTCGCAAGCGGAATGTTTCCATTTCCATTGCGTCTATGTTAGTTGCTTCTTTCGCTTGCTCTTCTAGCCAACCAATCGTCAATTTAGAACCGAACTTCTTACTAATAGAGTCGGAAAAACTTGAAATGGCCGCGCTTTCACCTTTCAAACTAAAGTCAGAATCCAGAAAATCGGCTTCAAATTGCACTTCCAAAGCGGAAGCGTTTTTCCAAACGTAAATGGACCGGTCCTTGTCTTTATACGTCAACGTGAGCCAACCGCTTGCAGACAAAATCACATCTTTATTGAATGCGCCCGCCACAACTGGTATGGTTTCCTTCTTTGTATTACCAAACCAATCGGGTGGAGACGTGAGTGTTAAACCCTCATCTGCCAATCCAGAAATAGAACCTATTAGATTGAGCGACTGTCCGCTAACAGTAGCCCCGAACAGTAGAAATACAAACCCTATTAAACTTTTCTTCAACTATTCAACTTTTATCAGCCTTGCTACGGCAGGTCGCTTATCAGTCATAACTCTTACCAAGTACGCACCTGTAGATAATCCGAGGTCTGCTGCGTTTACTTTAAACTCCTTAAATCCTGGACTCATTAAACCACTGTGATAAGAGTGAATTAGCCTTCCAGAAACATCAACTAGCTCAACATTTGCCCAAAGATTTTCATTCACCTCGAAGGTGAAAGTTGTTTCGTTTTTAAACGGATTAGGAAAGACTTCTAACTGAGACACGGGGAGTTTAACTACCTCATCTACCCCAGTTGGGAAATTTTGTTTTACAATGGCCCAATCGTCAAGAATCTCTCCATCCTTGGTAAGGTAGTAGCCAGAAAGCGTGTCGCCATTCGCATACAGCATGGTAGACCCCACGCAGGTATCACAACCATGGCCATAATACATGGCAGGGTGCTGCAAACTTGCGTCAGAATCATTACTTCCAGAATTTCCTTGTACGATGTAAAGCGTTCCTAAATTTGGTTCTGGGCCATCGAAATACTTAACATAAGGAGTACCATCCGAAAGCTTTCCACTAGAGCCATCTACCACGTGTTGATTTGCGTCAAAATCAGCAGGAAGCCCATAAAAGCCATCAATCAGGTACGATCTTTCGTAAACGTGGCTATGTCCGGCAATCACTAAATCAACACCGTAACTTTCTAGTATAGGCATGATGTTTTCTCTCATCGCTTCCATGTACACCTCCCAAAAAGCATCAGAATCATGCGAACCATCGGTATGCGGTGGTTGGTGTACATAGGCAACTACCCACGGCATATCATTTGCCTGTAAATCCGCATGTAACCAATCAGTAAATGGCGAATTGTTGAAACTGCTGAATGGGCTTGCTCCTGTCCAGTCCCAACCGCCAACGAAAATGGACCCAATTTCAGAATTCAATGAAACGAAATGCACATTCCCGTAATCGAAAGAATAATACAATTCGTAACCAGATGGCACACCGCCAATTTCTCCGTCTGTAGGCACATCAACAATATCATAGTATGGTCCATCATGTGTAACTGGATCAGCACCTGTAAGTATGTTCAGAACCGAGCCATAATCGTGATTACCCGGAGTAGCCATAAACGGTACTCGTGGGAAAATCTCACCATAACCGTATTGAGTTCCGAATACCTTTTGGGTAAATTCCTCATCGGTTCCTTCATCGTACGCGTTATCTCCTAACCACAACCAAAGGTCTGGCATATCATCCCCAACATGGTCAAGGAATGCTTCCTTCACATCCATCTGTTTATCATTACCCTTGCCAAAATCTCCAATAACCCAAGTTCGAATTGGCTGAACAGTTCCAATTACCGGAGAAGTCCTGAACTTATGGTTTGCATCTGCACCAGCTAAAACGTTTGTTCCATCGCTTACAGCATAGAAATATTCAGAATAAGGATCTAGGCCAGTTAAGTTAACCGTATGATTTGTTTCTGCAGTCGCAATATCAACTTGATTATCCATAACCGTTGACAAGCTTGAGCCATAATAAACACGGCTTGAGGTGGCAACATCAGTACGCCACATAACTTTCATGCTACTTGAAGTAGGGAATTGAAGGTACGGTCCGCGAGTTACGACTTGAGCATCAGAAATTGTTACTTGAAGAGCAAACGCAACTAAGAGCAGGTAAATCTGTTTCATGTTTCTTTTTAATAGGGAAATCAAATTTAATCTTTCGAGATTGATTCGTTTGCTCTAAAAACGACTTTAACCAAACGGTGATATTTCTATTTTCACCGACCACGATGAAAAACCTATTCTACATAGCCATAGTTTTCGGTCTTACTGCTTGCGAAGCCGATGTGCTGCTTCCCTGCGATGTTGAAGGACCTACAGGAAAGGCGTGTAGAGAATATAGGTATGTTGAAGAACAAGCCCAGGGATTTGTTGAATTTGAGTACGAAGCTGACTCCACAGTGATTTCCAAAATTTTCAATCAGCAATCCAATCTTGTAAAAACAATTGTCGAACGTTTCGAAAACGGGCAACCAATTATTATCGCAGAGCAGTTTCCATCCAATCAAACACGCGTTCAATCTTGGCACTACAATACCCATGACAGTCTATTTCAAATCAATTACGGTTCAAGCGATAGCTTGCTAGAGATTTCTTACGAGAATGGAAAACGAGTTAGAGAAGACTATTTCCATTCTGGAGAATTGGCTAGGTGGGTGGATTACCGATACTATCAGGATGACGGAAAATTGTATCGTAAATCGTTCTACACATCAACCGACTCACTTACCGATTACCAGAATTATCAGTATTTCAGCACAGGACAACACCGAGTTACTCGCTACACTCCTACTCATCAATTAATCACAAATACGGTTTTTGTTTTTTCACAATTGGGGTTGATAACTTCGATTGAAACCACCACTGCCGCAGGCGAGGTAACCCGGTATGAAAAGTACATTTATGATGCAGCTGGCAAATTAACAGAGCAAAATGCTTTACGTTTTGGCCAAAGCTCTAAAAGTGTATACCTCTACTACTGAAAGATGAGCAAAGAACATTCTCTAAAAGACAAACTTGAAGCCGTTTACGAATTCCATCGTGTGTTTGGCATTGGAAATAATGATAAACCGGAATACAACATTGGAGAGGCTGATTTCTTGTTGAGACATAGGCTAATGCATGAGGAGAATGAAGAGTACCTAGAAGCCGCAAGAGATGGTGATTTGGTAGAAATTGCTGATGCCTTGGGAGATATGATGTATATCCTTTACGGAACTATTTGCAAGCACGGGTTACAGCATAGAATTGCTGACATCTTTGATGAAATTCATCGTAGTAACATGAGTAAACTGGATGCAGATGGCAATCCTATTTATCGCGAAGATGGGAAGGTGATGAAGGGCGAGAATTACTTTAGACCCAACATTGCCAAATTTCTTGAGAAAGAATCAGTCTGAAAGGCTGTAAATCAATATTCCACTCAGCAATTTAGGCACAACATAAGTGCTCTTTGGTGGCATCGTTTTTCCCTGATCAGAAATGGCATAAAACTCTTGCCCACTAACAGGAAACAGAGAAAAAGCAACATCGTACTTTCCAGTATTTACAAGTCTTTCCAACTCATACGGGCCTTTGGTGCCAGGAACAAATCCTATTCTTACATCGTTTCGTAAGTCTCGGATTCCAAGCAGTGGAGCCAGTATTTTATCGGACAATATGCTTACATCCAATGCAGCAACCACTTCGGTGCTTCTCCTTTTCTTGTAAACAAGCTTATACCAATGTCCGCCTAGGCACATTCCAAAATGACCCTGCTGTTCAGGCTTAATTGGAATCTGCTCCTTAAAATGAATTTCAAAATCTTCTGACAATTCTTCCAAAAACTGGGAAATACCCTTGTCTCCTAGGTCTTTCACTACTCGGTTAAATTCAAAAATCTTTAGCTGATCATCAGGAAAAAAGATTCCGAGGAAATAATTCCAAGGCTCCCTACCCGTTACCTGATCTGCTTTTAACCATCTATCATGCGCCAACAACACAGAAGATGCTGAGCGATGGTGTCCATCTGCTATATATATATGGTCTAACAGACCTAGCTTTTCCGAAAATTTCATGGTCCATTCGGGACTGCTCACTTTCCAAACTTGGTGCTTTTTCCCTTCATCATCCTCAAAATCGAGCATTGGTTTGTTTTGCCTCACAATCTCGGTTAACAGTTCGAGGCTACCACTTCGTGGATACGTGAAGCAAACAGGCTCTGCATTTATATCGCAAACAGAGAGGTATTCTTTCAGAATCTTCTCGCGACTAGCTATGGTCTGTTCGTGAATTCGAATAACACCATTGTCGTAATCTTCTACTGCCGCGCAGCCCATAATTCCTGTGAACGACATGCGCCCAATGTGCTGCGTATACACGTAAAATGAGGGTTCAGAATCCTGCTCAAACACTCCCACATCAAACATAGCTTGATACACCTGCTTGCTTTGAGCAAATAGTTTTGGTGAATTGGCTGGATACCGTTTTCCAGTTATCACTTCAGGCTTAATCACATTCAGAAAGGAACTCTGATTTTCACTAAGAATAGTTTTTATTTCCTTCTTATTATAGGAATCGAACGCCCGACTAACTACTTGCGCAGCGTTATCAGGACGCGGATGAATGCCTCGGAATGGTTTTACCCTAGCCATTTGATAAATATGAATAAATCAGCCGATTGCGGCTATGACCTTTTCGGCCAACTCAATTCCAATTCTGGTTTGAGCTTCGTTTGTTGAAGCACCAATATGAGGCGTTACAGAAATCCGAGGATGATTAAGCAGTTCGGCCATTGGTTGTGGCTCGTTCTCAAAAACATCTAATCCAGCGGCAGCAACTTTGCCCGACTCTAAGGCTTTTAGCAAATCACTTTCGTTCACCACCCCACCTCGTGATGCATTCACCAAAATGACATTGTCTTTCATTTTAGAAAACTCAACAGCCCCAATTAAAGCTCCATCTTTTGGCTTTGGAACGTGCAGCGAAATAAAATCAGACTCTTTTAAAAGTTCATCAAGTGAGCAAGTGGTTAAACTCACGCTAACCTCACCATATATATGTACGCTAAATGCTAACGAAACTTCAGGCATAAAAGGATCATGTGCTACCACCTTCATACCAAGACCAAGTGCCATTTTTGCCAAAGCCTGTCCTATTCTGCCAATGCCCACAATGCCAAGGGTTTTACCCTGGAGTTCTACTCCTTTAGAATAGTTTTTCTTGAGCTTTCCAAATTCAGAGACGCCTGATATTGGCATTTCTCGGTTGGATTGCTGCAAAAATCGGGAAACCGTAAACAAGTGTGCAAGTACCAATTCGGCCACAGATTGTGAAGAAGCAGCAGGTGTATTAACAACGGCAACTCCATTGGCTTCAGCGGCTTTTAAATCAATATTGTCTAAGCCAACCCCAGCACGCCCAATAACCTTCAGGCTTTTTGAGGCTGTGAGTTCTTTGGTAGTGATTTGTGTTGCACTACGCACCAAAACACCAGCTACGCTATTATCTAAAATATAAGCAGCTAGGTCTGACTGTGCTACTTTATCTGTTTGAACAGTGAATCCAGCAGCTTCAAGAATTTGCTTGCCTGTTGCGTCTATACCATCGTTCGCTAAAATCAATCCCATTATCCGTTCGTTCTTTCAAATTCCTTCATTACATCTACCAGCACCTGCACACTTTCTAGCGGCAGCGCATTGTACATACTCGCTCTAAACCCACCAACAGAACGATGACCTTTCAACCCACTAATATTCGCATCTGCAAGCATCTTGCTAAATACATCTGATTTAGAATCATCCTGAAGCACAAAGGTGACATTCATTCTAGACCGATCCTCTTTTTCGGCTGTTCCTAAGAACTTGGTGTTTCTATCTATTTCTGAATAAAGTAAATCTGCTTTTTGCTGATTTAAATTATCCATCCAAGGAATTCCGCCATTCTTTTTCAGCCATTCTAAGGTTAGCATTGATACATATATTGAATACACTGGCGGTGTATTAAACATGCTTTCTCCTTTAACATGTACAGAATAATCTAGCATTGATGGGATATCGCGCCCAGATTTACCGAGCAATTCATCTTTTACAATAACAAGGGTTACACCAGCTGGGCCAAGGTTTTTCTGAGCTCCAGCGTAAATCAAACCGTAATCCGCCACATTAATTGGTCTGCTAAAAATATCTGACGACATATCAGCAATTAGAACAGCATCTGTTTTTGGGGTATGGAAAAACTCGGTACCATATATAGTGTTGTTAGTAGTATAATGTAGAAAATCGAGTCCGGCCGGTACATTATATCCTTTAGGTATGTAGTTGTAGTTCTTGTCTTTTGATGATGCAAGCACTTCGATATCTCCAAGTCTTTTAGCTTCTATAATTGCTTTTGAAGACCATACACCTGTATCTATATAGCCTGCCTTTCCGTTTGAAGAAAGAAAATTAAGAGCACTCATATAAAACTGCATGCTTGCCCCACCTTGTAAAAACAATACTGAATATCCTTCAGGTACACCAAGTACTTCTTTAACTAAAGCAACCGCATTATCAGCCATTGCAACCATCTCTTTACTGCGATGTGACATCTCCAAAATGGAAAGTCCGGTGTTCTCATACTCAAGAACAGCCTTGCTAGCCTGTTGAAAAACCTCGTTTGGTAGGATACAAGGACCCGCACTGTAGTTGTGAACCTTCATAGTTTTTAGTGTTTCTGGAGTGATTTTTAATTTACCTGCGCGAAAGTCTTAAATAATTGGGAAACAGGCGGTAAGGGTTAGTATTTCCTTGAAAAAACAATGATTAATCAACAACGAATAGCCCCATAATGAGGCTGTAAAAAGTGCTGAGTTCAATCGTTCAGGGAAAAACGTTGATAACTTGTGGGTATAATTATTTGATATGATCGGTAGTTCGTGTTCATTTGTTCTTACATTTAAACAATTGTTAACCAAAAATCATTTAAAATGGCTGAAGCTTATTGTGTAAAGTGCAAAGCAAAGAGAGAGATGAAAGATTCATCTGAAGTGGTAATGAAAAATCAGCGTAAAGCGTTGAAAGGAACTTGCCCTACTTGTGGAACAGGAATGTTCAAGATCTTGGGTAAGGCGTAATTGCCAACTCTCTTTTGACAAAATATTGAACCGCAAGGTTCGTGAAATGTCAAAAATGCTTTGTCAGTCTTAGGTGAAACTCCTAGACTACGAACGTAAAAGCCCCTCACATATGCATGTGAGGGGCTTTTCATTTATATCAACTTCAGATTAATATCCGTTGATGTATTCATTCAGTTCATCAATACTACTCTCAAAATCGAAAGCATCATTTAGCTTGTAGTAGTTACCAATATCGTAGGTTTTATTGTAGGCAAACTTGGCAAATTCCAATTTTGAATCTTCAAAATCAAATTCCATCATCATTCTTTTCACCTGATCTGCGGTTAAGCAGTTAGCGCCTGTTATCTGTTTGGCGACAGTCATTTTGGAGTCCTCAAAGCTTTTTGACGAAACAGATTGTTGCGCATCAGAAAATTGAGCTTCGTCCATTGGCCAATCGCACCCAATTGCTCCATTGTATCCGTTCATTACATAATGATCACCTCCACCAGATGATGATGTGGTAGTTGTAGTATGCGTTTCGGTGTAAGTTTCGCTAATGTTGACGTTCATGTCTATTCCCATTCCTCCCATGTTTACGTTTACATCCACTTCGGTGTCTTGGGCTAAAACGACCATTGAGCCGCACGCGGCTAAAATTGTAAGTATTGTTTTCATTGCTTTAGTTTAAGGTTGATGCAAGGTTTTGGCAAAATCGATGCCAAAGATATGGCAAAGAATAATCGAAAATCAATCTTCGAAATCGCCAGGTTTGGCATCTTGAGGCAGGTTATTCAAGCTACGATTCTTAGCAAAGACATCCCTCTTTAGAACCCAAACACCCTTACTAAACTGAAGCGCGTCATAGCTAAAGTCTGGACCATAAAACTGGTACTGGCCAACAAACCTTGAATCTTCAGGTTCTAGATGATCCATAATTATCATCTTCTCCTTATCGTCATAATTAAGAGCCATTGATACATCATTGGCGTATTCGTAAATGAGTCTGTGCGCTGGTCTTTCCTTCTCATCCTTAAAGATGGACGATCCTAAAATCACAGTTTTTCCTTGAAAACTGAGTGCATCAACCACTTTTCGGTTGGTAATGTTATTCTTTCCATCCCACCCTATTAATGTGTAATAAGTTTTGCCACGGTATCGATGTGCAAGTATTTTATAGTAGAGGGCCCCGTACCAATCATCTGTTCTAATAGGTTTTCGGCCAATTCTATCCCAATCTGTATCTAAATGCTGAAACACTGTTACCGCAACGGTTTCTTTGGTTGGTTTGTGGCGCATTATACAGTAATACTTGTAACTACCATTCTCTAATGCAATGTTCCAACAGAGCATTCTTATCACCCCATCCCACGAAGAAAGTTGTCCTAGAAAAGGCACTGAATCGAACTCGTGCTCAAAGTGATCGAGATCTTCGTAATAGTCAGAAAACATAATTTCTAACCTTGCTGCAGCCACAATTTTCTGAGCATCGTCTCCAGTTCTTAGCACCTCAAAAACACGGTTTATCGAATCGCGCAAACTAGTATCCACCTGAGCTTGAGCCACCAGAGGCAATAGAAACAAGAACAAGATTATTTTACGGAGCATTTGGATTTTATATACGCCACAGATGAATGAAAATTGCATAAAAAAGGCGAGAACCATGCCTCGCCTTTCCAAACACCTTGCCTAAAACTAAAGGTGCATTGATGCTTTTTTCTGAAGATTTTCTTCTTCTGTGTGCACGTTATCTTCATCGTCAACACAGCAATCTACTGGGCAAACAGCAGCACATTGAGGCTCGTCATGAAATCCTTTACACTCGGTACACTTATCAGTAACGATGTAATACACGTCCATCTCGTTTGGTTCTTGAGCGGCATCTGCATCTGCAGAAAACCCACTAAATCCCTTGAATTCGCCTTTTACCGAAGTTCCATCAGCAAAGCGCCATTCTGCACCGCCCTCATAAATTGCATTGTTTGGGCATTCTGGCTCGCACGCCCCACAGTTTATACACTCGTCTGTTATCTTGATAGCCATCTTGTCTGTTGCTTTAAGTGGTTTAGTTTTGCGGCTTCAAAGATAGCACACAGGCATGAACCATCAAGAGAGGATTTCGGCATTTATTGAGTTAGGGATAGTTTTGGGTTCTGTGGCCGAGAATCCATCTGAAAGTAATTGGAGCGTGACTGTCAATCAGGCTGAAGCCAATAACAGGTGGTTCACACAAGAAAACATCGCACTGGCATTAAAGGGTATTTCATATATGCTTGAGGGAGAGAAGCTAGAAAAATGGCTTGCTACCTATCCAAATATTCCAGAAAAAGGAGAAAAGCGCGTTGGACTAATTATGGCTGGAAACATTCCATTAGTCGGTTTTCATGACCTGCTTTGTGTCTTGGCATCTGGAAATACGGCTGTTGTAAAGGTTTCTTCTCAAGATGAAATTCTCCCGAAAAAACTGCTTGAAACAATCGCAGAAATCAACCCTGAATTAGCATCAAAAATTGAGCTGAGCGATGGAAAACTGGAAAATTTTACCCACGTAATTGCCACAGGAAGCGACAATAGCGCTCGATACTTTGAGTACTATTTCGGAAAATATCCGAACATCATTAGAAAGAATAGAAATTCGATTGCCATCATAAATGGAGATGAATCGTTGGACGAACTTCGCGCCTTGGGAAAAGATATTTTCCGCTATTTCGGTTTAGGCTGCCGCAATGTTTCCAAAGTTTATCTGTCGGATAAAATGGAGCCCAAAACATTCATAGCTACGCTAGAAGACTGGAAACCAATTGGCAATCACAATAAGTATTTCAACAATTACGAATACCACAAGGCAATTTTCCTTGTAGAAAGAATGGCGCATTTGGACAATGGTTTCCTTTTGCTGCGCGAGGAAGCCAGTTTGGGTTGTCCGGTTGGCGTGCTTCATTTTCAGACCTATGCTACTTTGGATCAAATGAAAGCCGAAATCAAAATACACGAAGATGAAATTCAATGTGTAGTAGCTTCAGATAAGCTTGGTTTAGAGAATTCTGTGCCTTTCGGAAAGGCGCAATCTCCTGAATTGTGGGATTACGCAGATGGGGTGGATACGATGGCGTTCTTGTTGGACTAGAGCAAACTCAACCCAGCATAAACCTTCCTCAAAGGCAATCCCATTACGTTGAAATAGCAGCCGTCTATTCGGTCAATTCCTACATAACCAATCCATTCTTGAATTCCGTATGCACCTGCTTTATCCAGAGGTTGATATTTCTCAACGTAGAAATCTATTTCCGCTTCAGTTAACTCGCGAAAGTGAACTTCGGTTCTATCAAAATCAGAGATGGTTTTTTCTGAAGTGCGAATCGTAATAGCTGTATAAACCTCGTGTATAGCTCCAGAAAGTTGTCGAATCATTCGCTTGGCTTCTTCAAGGTTTGCAGGTTTCTGAAGTTCCTTATCATCTAACCAAACAATTGTATCAGCTGTAAGGACAATCTTTCCTATTAACTCATCTTCAGAAAAAGCGCTGGCCTTCAGTTTGGAAAGAAACAAGGGAATCTCCTCTCTTTTCAGGTTTTCGGGATAAATCTCCTCTACATTTTTGGGTTGAACCGAAAAAGGAACACTTAACTCTTCCATCAGCCATTTTCTTCGAGGAGATGCAGAGGCTACAATGAGTTCTTTCCCTTTCAAATCAATCATGAAAGCGTGATTTTAAACACAATCATCGATAAAATACCCGTTAACATGATAATTTTCGAAATCAAACTCGCCCTTTTAAAACTAGGTTTACCTTCTCCTTTAATCACAAGAAATACAAGGTAAACAGCCGGAATTTGCACCGCAATTAAGAAGTATAGACTAAGCAGCATTCGCTCAGACAGCCATGCCACCTGCAACCAACCTACAAGCCCCATTAACAACAATAAAAGCGCCACCACTAGCGCTTTCGCTCCTTTCATTCCAATAGCTATAGGAACAGTATTGCACCGCACAAGTGTATCACCTTTTACGTCTTCCATGTCTTTTATAATCTCACGGATGAGCGTGGTGAGAAACGAAAAAACCGAAAATGCCATCAGAAATCCAGCCCAAGGCACGCTGCTCCATTGAGATGGCTCGCAAATCATTTCTAAATACAAAGGAAGAAATGGCACCAGTCCGGCCAGCAGGGCAATCACTAGGTTTCCAATTAGAAATTGGCGTTTGTAGGTATGCGAATAGAAATACAATCCGCCAGCAGCTAACATGAATATGAGCGAATTTGATAAATTCCCCATCCCCCAGCAAAGCACCATACCAACAACTAATCCCGCACTTGCCAAACCATAATAAAGGTTCCATGAAGTGGCTTCGGAAACTGTATTACCTACAATAATTTCGGAGGGCTTATTATGAAAATCAATGTCTTGATCAAAAATATCGTTGACCACATTTCCAGAAGCCGCTATGAACATAGTAGCCAATGCAAGTAAAAACCAATACAGGTTATCTACACAAGATTCTATTCCTGAAAGTTCTGTAAGTCCATCTACCAGCTGTGTTTTAGCTAGTAGGAAAATCAACCCAATTATTAACAGATTGGGCCATCGAATTAGTCGCAGATAAGTAGCGAACACTTACTTCTTCTTTTTCGCGTCTTCTTCCGCCTTAGCCGCTTGTTCGGCATCATAGATTTCGTTTAGACCGTCAACTACATCAACTGTAATATCTAAAGAAGGGTTGCCAAGAAGGATTCCTCCAGCTTCTTCGGAATGGGCAAGAATAAACGAGAAACCGAATTCTTGATTGTAATCTGCCAACAACGCTTTAAGCTTAGAACTAATCTCAGTATTGCGCTTCATTTCAAGGTCAATCAACTCGCCTTGTAATTTCTGACCAAGCATCATTACCTCTTGCTCCGCCTCTTGAGAAAACGCTTGCACGTTCTGCTCCAAACTTTGCAATTCTTGAATTTTCATATTTCGTAAAGTCTCATTCATTGCCTGACCAGTTCGTTCTAACTCAGAAATTTTGGACTGATATTCGCCCATCATTTGCTCTAAATGCTGAGACAAAACGGCATTGCGCTGTTCAACTTTACGTTCGCTTTTCTTTTTTGCTATCTCCAATTCTTCTCTAATATCATCTACTAGCTTGTAGTTAGCCATTAACGAATCATGATTAACAAAAGCAATCCGTAGAGTGGCAGAAACGCTATCTATTACAGCCGAATTAACCTTGTTTTTTCGTGGCTCTGGCTGCTTTTCAGAGAATTGAAAGTAGAAAAGCACCGCAATTGCTACCGCAAGAATGGCATTAATAATCAACGATAGATTCTTCATGTTTTCAGAATTTGAGCGCCAAAGGTAATTGTTCCTTGAAACTCAATTTTAGTTCCTAAAAAGCTTATTGCTTTTGTAAAATTTCTAGTGATTCTTGGATGTGCTTAGTTGGACTTAACTGGGAGTCAAACTTGTGAATAACGATTCCTTCTTTATTTATCACATAGGTTACTCTCCCCGGAATCATTCCAAACAAATCGTAAGCGCCATAGGCCTTCCTGACTTTTCCAATAGAGTCGCTTAATAGAATAAACGGCAGACGATGATTTTCCGCAAATCCAGTATGGCTGCTAGAGCCATCACTACTTATTCCAATTACCTCGGCACCTACTTGCTTAAAGTCTTCGTAGCTATCTCTAAATGAGCATGCTTGTGCTGTGCAACCTGGCGTTTCATCCTTTGGATAGAAATACACAACCACGCTTTTTTCTCCTCGAAAATCACTGAGTTTAATTAGGTTTTTGTCTTTATCCTTCAATTCGAAATCTGGCGCCATATCGCCAATATTCACTTTTCCCATCTGTTGTTTTTCTTCTGGTTGGCAAGAAATTAAACCTGCCACAATTAATACTGAAATAAAAATTCGAAACATTCGCTTACTGAACACCTTCAATGCGATTTAGTTCTTGCAGAATAAGCCTGGTAACCTCTTCCCCTTTAACATACACCATTAGGTGCGTACCGCCATGCACGGGAATCGCATTCTTAATTCTTCTGAATGGAAACATCCGATCCAATGTACCATGAATATGGGCAATACGCGATTCATCTCCTTTTCCGCGCCATTTGGGAGCGTTAACAATTGCCCAACGCATAAACTTGTCGTTTTGATCTTTAAACATTTCAACCATGTGCTTTCCATCGCCTTGTAACCGTTTTTTCTGCGCCAGTTCCCACATAAAAGTGAAGCGTTGCATGGTATTAGGTGGCATTAAATGCTGAATTGGAAAAGCTCGGCCAAGCTTTAAAATATTAGAACGCTCCTCATGAGACTTAATGCTAGAAACCAAAATGACTCTCAATTGAGGAATAAAAGTGGTCATTTCGGAAGCAAGCATACCGCCCAACGATAACCCAATTACAACTGGGTTTTCCGCATTCATAATTGGCTCTGCCATTTTTCTGGCATATGTGTGCATGTTATCCTTCCATTCTGGAACAATCCATGGAAGATGAGTTTGCTCATAACCATCTAATTTAATACGGTCGAAAGCGCGGTGATCTGCCCCAAGTCCAGAAATGAAAAAAATATGCGGCTTGCTCAAAAAGATGGTCTTAATTCGGCCGAAAGAAACGAATATCCTAGACTTAGCGAGAAAAGAATTTTGCACTAATTATATTGCAGACCGATGGCCAAACTTAAACTTGATCTGCACGAAATATTTAATAAGGGATGGAAAATTGACCAAGCCCTAAATGACATTATTGACGAAGCCATTGAGAAAAAAATTCCCATGGTGGAGATTATTCCTGGAAAAGGAAGCGGTCAATTAAAGAAGAAAGTGATTCGATTTTTAGAACAAAAGCATATTAAAGCCAAGTATCACCGAATTGATAAGGACAGTAAAAATTTCGGAAGATTGTTTGTACGATTCAAGCACTAAAACCCAGCTGCTTGCCACATCATTTTCTTGGTTCGAAGATCAAAGTAGGCCATCTTACCTTCTTTCTCCAGCCTAAGCAAATCACCTTCTGTGGCTACTATCTCGTCCATACCGCAAGGAATCAAGTATTCGCCATTCTTGTTTATTAGACCATAAAAATCAGCCCTCATCACTATGGCAGCGCCACCAATGAAATCAGAAACTTGCTGAAATTCTGCCGGAATTACGATTTCTCCAACATCATCTATGTAACCCCAAAAATCACCCACTTTTACAGAAGCTCGGCCTTCAGAAAAACCACCTGTGTCATCATATTTCGAAGCAATCACGTCTATTCCCATTTCATTAAAGAAACCGAACTTGTCTTTCTTCTTAGCCGCATAACGGCCATCTTTCACCGCATCAATTAATGCGAATTCTAAAGGTTTAGCAATTGCGCCCGTTTTGTCTATTACTCCGTACTTTTTATCCTTTCTAACTATGGCGTTGCCATTCGAGAACGCAAATCGCACCATTTCCTCTGGCTTTCCATCGTAAATAAGAGGAATCACCTCGTTACCATATCTGTCTATATAGCCGACTTTATTATTCAAAAGCACGCACGCTAAACCCTCGGAAAACTGCCCTATTCTATCATACTTAACCGGAGCAATGGAATCACCTCCGGCATTAATCAATCCCATTTTCCCAGCTCTTGTTACGCGTGCTAATCCTTGTTCGAAACTCTCCGCATCGTCATACTGACACTTTACTACAACTGCTCCATTTTTATTTATGTACCCCTTTAATCCACGCAGACTTATTACCGCCAAACTTTCAGAAAAATCCCACGCTTCTTCCAGTTTTAGTGGAATCGTCAGTTCGCCATCCACATTAACAAACCCGTATAACTCATCTTTTACAACGCTCGCCATATCGTCTCTAAATTCAAACACCTCATCATAACTGATGGAAACTATAACATCTCCAGTCTTGTTAATTACCCCAGCGAAATCTCCACGCTCTACAATTGCCAATCCGTTGTTGAAAGCAAATGCTTCGTCATTATTAAAACTCACAATGATTTTTCCTTTTTTATCGATGTAACCCCATCTGCCATTTTGGTAGACAGCAGCAAGACCATCCGAGAAATCTGCTGCATTTTCGTACTCAAATGGCACAATCAGTTTCCCATTTCGACTAACAAAACCGAAGCGGCCGTTTTGCTCTGCCGGAAAAAGCTGCATAGTCAAAATATTAAGTTCGTCATCCAATTCGTCCATAAACGGATATTGGGGGTACTCTAGCTTAAATTCAGCCAAAACTGCGGCAGTCAATTTTGGAGCGAAAAGACGGAAGAGTTTTCTCCAAGCGTCATTCTTGAATGGACTGTTCGGATTCTTCTTGATAAAATCATGAACAGTTTTCACAGATGCGTTCTCCATCGATATTTCGAATATCATGTCATCCGCCTTGCTCTTGAATGGAGAATCTGGATAATCTTCTACAAATTGCCTGAAACTTTCAACAGACCCATCTTTCGTTTTTTCCTCAAAAAGAAACTTTTCATAAAGCGATTTTGCATCGACAGTTTCTGGAGCGCTAGGGAAATCTTGAATGAATTTCTTAATTGATTGATGAGAATTTTCTGCCTTGGCGGTTTCGAATGAAAGAGTCGCTTTCAAATCAAGAATTTCCTTCTTTTGAGGTGCTGATGAAAAGCGTTTTAGGAAAGAATTACAGCCTTCAATTGTTCTTAATTCCATTGCTTCTGCTGTGGCGTACATGTACACCATAACACGTAAGCCTTGTACACCTTTATCGGAAATGCCGTATGGTGCAAGTTTCTTCTTGTCCTTATCTGAAGCTAGGCGCCAAAAAGATTCGGCTCGCATGGCGTAAACTTGAGCAGAATCGAGGTTATAAAACGGGTTTTGTTTAGCAACATGTACAAGGCATAAACCAAAGTTACCGGCTAGCTTGTCACTCTTCTCTACCTTTTCAAAAAGGTCTCTAGCCTTGAAATAATCTTTCATTTCAAGAGCTTCAAACGCCTTATCAATTGCACCCGCTTTTACTTGTAGCAAATTAACCGCTATCAGTAAAAAAGTGAGTAAAAAGCTTTTTCGAAAAGTATTCAACAACATAAGGGGTTATTAATGCGGGATTACAAAAGTAACACACCTAATCTAGGTTAAGACAAGACCTTTATCAGTGGGTGCGACCTACCTCATTTAATAGCGCTTTCAATTCTGCAATTATCATTGCGGTAGCACCCCAAACTATATGCCCATCTACCTTAAACGATGGCGTTTTAAGTTTAAACCCCGAACTAAGAAGAATCTCAGTTTCAGCAATAATATCATCCCGTAGCAAGTAGTCTAGTTGGGGTAGATGAATAGATTCAACTTCACGCTTATCGGGAATAAAATTGGGAGGAGAATGCAAGACCCCCACAATTGGGTGCACTAAAAAATTACTTGGCGGAATGTATAGTTCAGTGAGCTGCCCAATCACGGTAACATCATTTGGTTTTATATTCACCTCTTCTTCTGCTTCACGAAGGGCAGTTGCCACAATATCTACGTCTTGTTCTTCAACCTTTCCGCCCGGAAAGCTGATTTGACCGCTGTGTGTACCGTCATAATCTGGTCGTTTCATCAACACCGTTCTTACAACTCCATTATCCGGATAAAGTGCAATGAGAACAGCTCCTACTTTGGCATTCTTCACGTCCATTTTGAATGATGCAGCAGCTTTAGCTCGTAATCCACTTGCCATGGTGAGTTGCGCAGAAAGGCCAGGTAAAGGAGATGTCATCCTTTCGGACAATCGGGCGGTTAACTCATCCATCATAGTCAACAAATATAACCTGTATCCGTTCCAACATTGGCTAACTTTGTAGCTATAAATTGTGCCGATGGATAGTTACAGACCCGAACATTTAAAATCAACGTTCTATATAGACAGCGACCATCCTGAAATTGTTGCTTTTGTTAAGAAACATATTGGTGGGGCAAGCACGAATAAAGAGAAAGCTGTGAACTTATACTATGCCGTGCGAGATGGTTTTCGGTATAACCCATACAACCTGCGAATGAAGCCTGAAGAAGTGACTGCAAGTCATCTACTTACCGTTGGTGATGGTCATTGTATTGATAAGGCAATTTTTCTGGCTGCCTGCGCTAGAGCTGCGGGCATTCCATCTCGATTAGAATTTGCGGATGTAAAAAACCACATCAGTAGTGAGAAATTTGTTGAAATGCTGAAGAGCGACATCTTTGCCATGCATGGCATTACTCAGCTTTTTATAGACGGGAAATGGGTAAAATGCACTCCGGCATTTAATAAAGAATTATGCCTTCTTTTTGATGTGGAACCACTTGAGTTTGATGGCGAAAGCAATAGCATGTTTCATGAATTTGACAAAAAACACAACAAGTTCATGGAATATGTGGCGCAGCACGGTGTTTTCGATGATTTTCCGAGAGAGTATTTCGTGGCTGTGATGGTGCTCAATTATCCTCACATTTTCAATTACGACACATTAAGAAAGCTACTGGTCGATGAGCAAAAACCAATCTCAGAGAAGGTCTAATTGTCAGACTGATACATCTTAACGATGCTATCACTTATATCCGAATAAAGTTTCCTCAATTCTGGTGAGAGCATTTCCAAGTGTTCTTGCATCACCTTAGTGTCATTGCGCTTGGCTGGCCCTGTTTGTAATGCCTTGGGACGGTCTGCAAGAATATTGGCAGCCGTCTTTTCAATAAGTGGTTTGAGAATGTCCAAACTCAGGCCATTCTTCTCTAGAATTTCTTCTGATAAAGCGTAAAAATGATTCGTGAAATTGCATGCGAACACTGCGGCTATATGCGTAATTTTTCTTTGGTCCGAACTCAATATTTGCACATTGTCGCTTATTGAACGCGCCAATTCCAGAAGCATGCCCTCATTCCATTTTGAGTTTCCTTCAATACAAAACGGGACTTCTCTCATATTCACCTCCGATGCCCTATGCATAGTCTGCAGGGGGTAAAAAACGCCTAATCTATCAGAGCTATCTCCCAACGCAGACATGGGAACGCTGCCTGAGGTGTGCACTACCACTTTCCCTGGACAGAAAATTTTGCTGGCCACTTCACTGATAGCATCGTCCTTTACTGCAATGATGACAATATCTGTTTCGTCTGGTATTGTAGTGAAATCTGAACTGAATTTGCAAGCAAGTTCAAATGCCAAGCGTTCGCCTCGTTTTTCATCCCTATTAATAAGCAGAAGTAATTTATTGCCGGAACGTTTGAGCGCCTTTCCTAAATGGAATGCAACATGACCGGCACCAACAAGGACTACGTTTTTTGGTTCGAGAGGCATTGAACTCCGAAGTTAAGCTGTTTTCAGCCTTCTTCTCATTGCTAGAATGGTTCCAATAATCATAACCAAGCAACCAGCCCAAAGGATATTAATCCATGGGAATATCATGGCTTGCATTACAATAAATTCGCGGTAATTATCTGGCTTTTCATACACTGAAATTTCTGCTTTTCCGTCCTCTGGAATTATTTTTTGAACCACCAGTCTTAGTCCTAAATCCTCTAAATTGGCGGGTATTCCGAACGACTTATTACCTCTGATAACGAAGATTGTGGAGGTGTTCTGCGCTTTCCCATTAATATCAATTACGGTAAGCAATAGCTCCACTGCTATGTCGTCTTCAAGTAATTGGCTTTTTGCACGATCTACCTCCAGATTAAATCCGGTTAAAATCACAAATGCCTGACTGGTAATCAATGTATCTCCTTTTGCCAAAGATTCGGTAAGAGTCTTTTTGTATTCTTCTGGCTTGTTCTTCGCCTCTTCAGTCTCCACTTCAGCATAAGTCACAAAACTGTAAATGTCTTTGTGCAAGAAATGCTTGGTGTCTGGCTCCGCAATGTTGCCCATGCGTGGATTAGTCTGCACACGCGGATAAAGCGAGAACTCGAGGTTATACGTGTTGTCCGTTTTAGTGAGGTAGTCCACCTGATAGAACACGTTAACACCTTCCTTCTTCTTACCTGCATAGGTCACAAAATAGTCTGCCATACGCAGCGTATCTCCCTTCATCATTAGGATGTTTTCTCTATTAGAGAAATCGCCCTTAGAACCCAAACTTTCCACATCGGTACCAGATGTATTCATGGAAATGACCTGAGTTTTAGAAGTGCTGAGGAATGCTCCAAGAAGAATCATTCCAAAGCCGATGTGTGCTACGGAAGCACCAGCAATTTTCAGTTTTCCTTTCAACATTTTCAGCCAGTAATACGCATTGGCACAAATAAGAAACAGTGTGGTAAACAACATGGCCAAATACATCACATTGCGATAATGCATTGCGTATCCTATGGCAGCAGTTCCTATCAACGAAATAATGAATGGAATGGTCAGTGCTTTGGTAATCTGCTGCGGGTCGGATTTCTTGTATTTAAAATACTGCGTAACAGCAATAAGTAAGGATAAAATTATTGCCAGTGGTATCTGAAAACTATTGAAATGAGCAATCGGATCAAGAGGTGGTGCCAAGTTGGTTCCCAATAGCTTATTCCAAACTGGAATAGAGGTAGTAAACATGATTTGGAAGGAGGAAATAACCAGCACCAAGGCACCGATAAACATCCAAAACTCACGCGAGTAAAGACTGTCTTCGTCCTTTGATTTTGGAATATCTTTCCAATTGATGATAAGTAAGAAGATGGTAAGAAACGTGAATGATAAAAGGTAGATCAGCAGCTGACCAGACATGCCTAAATCGGTAAAGGCGTGCACGGATGTTTCTCCTAGAATTCCGCTTCTGGTTAGGAATGTGGAATACAGAATGAGAATGAACGTGACCGTGGTAAGCACAAACGTCATTATGAGCGATTGCCCACGGTTTTTCTGAATTACCATAACGTGCGCTGCTCCAACGAGCGTAATCCACGGAACAAGGCTTGAATTCTCTACAGGATCCCATGCCCAAAAACCACCGAAACTCAAAGCTTCATAAGCCCAAGCGCCACCCATTAAAATCCCTGTTCCGAGAATCATTACTCCGAAGTAGGTCCATGGCAAAGCAGGCTTCATCCATTCGGTGTATTTCTTTTTCCAAAGACCAGCAATCGCGAAAGCAAACGGAACAAGTGTAGAGGCAAAACCAAGGAATAGTGTTGGAGGATGAATTGTCATCCAGTAATTCTGAAGTAAAGGATTTAGTCCGCGGCCATCTAGTCTATCCAAATAAGCTGCATTCTGTAAGAATGGCAAATTCATGAAGTCTGGATGCTCGCGTAGCAGCAGAAATGGTGTGCTTCCTATCCGAATCACATCGCCCAGATTGATGCCCAAGACCATCGATACCAAGAACATTTGCACCATGGCAAACACAGACATTACTGGTGCTTCCCACGTTTTGGAGGTCTTCAGAAGTATCGCACCAAGCACAGCATGCCAAAAAAGCCAAAGCAGAAAACTTCCTTCTTGCCCTTCCCAAAAACTGGACATAATATAGCGCATTGGCATTTCCGAATTGGAATGCTGCCACACGTAATGGTACTCGAACATCCCATTGTAAAGCATGTAAAGGAGTGTTCCGATTATGCTAAAAACCGAAAGAATATGAATGCTGAAAGCACTTCTCGATAGCAATTTCCAATCGCTGAAAGCAGCATCATTTCTAGATGCAAATGCATAACCAATGGCCGCAACAAATGCAGAAACAAAAGCGATTATAATGCTGATTTGGCCTAATTGACCTGCCCAGAGATGCTCTCCGATGTAATTGATATCCATTAAAAAGAAGCCGTTTTCGCAGTAAACTCTTGCATCTCGCCTTCTTGCCCTTCATTGTACTTTGATGGGCACTTCATTAGAATAGTTGAAGCTTGAAACATGTCGTTTTCGTACTTGCCTACAAGAACAATCTGCTCTGAACGTTCAAAATCTTGTGGCTTTGAACCTGCAAAATGAACCCTGTGATTATCACCATTATTGTCAATCATGTTGAAGGCAAAGAGGTTTGCATCAACTTCAGGGTCATACATCAATTCAGATTCCTTGTCTAACTGCCCAACCACATGATATTCTGTTCCAGGATTTTCAATCGCCTCTTTGAAATTGGAATACGTGCTGCTGTCTGAAACCGTGGTCATGATGGCACCAATGGCCAATGCAATCACAATAATTGCGAGAATGTGTGTCTTTTTCATTTCTCTTCTTTCTCAATTTTGGTCAACCTACGGTCGATGGTCACGAGGTAAACAACGATACCTACGAAAATGATCGCAATGACAGCGACAACCACGTAAATTTTTCCGTTTTCGTGCAGCAAATCTGCCATTTCAACATCACTTGCAAAAGTGAAAATTGGCATTGCCAAAAGCAGAAGTAGGTTCAGGAATCGTTTCATTGATGTGACTTTGATAATCTGTTTTCTTCAATCGATTTCATCCTAACACGAATGTTGATGAACCAAACGCCAAGTAGCGTCCAGCCAATGATGGCAGGATAAAATACTAATCTCATGTTGCTGTTAAGGTCGTAACCTCCGAAACCAGGGTTACCCCCATTTCCTGGGTGTAAACTATCAGTCATTCGCGGTAGCACCATGATAAAAACCATGAACATGACGTAAGCGAAGATGTTGTACACAGCCGAAACGCGACCACGTTTCTGTTCCTCATCCATGCTTCCACGGAGGACCGTGTATGCCAAATAAACCAACATTCCCATTGCAACGCCATTCAGTTTGGCATCGCCTGTCCAATACGTTCCCCAAGTGTTCTTGGCCCAAAGCATTCCAGTTAGTAATCCGAGAACGCCCATGAAAAGTGCTACGTTAACCCCTTCGGAAGCAATAATATCCGAACGTCTATCGCCCTTGGAAAGATGAATAATGCTGTATACCAATGAAGCAGTTAGAATAATCATCATTCCAAACCACTGAGTTACATGGTAGTACAGATTACGAATAGTTTCATGAAGGATTGGCAGCTTTGGAACGTCCAAAATCATTCCCGCTGTAAGCGAAAAAAGAATTAGCGCGATGGAAATCCACTTCCACCAGGCAAGCCCCAAAATTTGTGTTGATGTTTCTCCGATTTTAAGCATACCTGCACGGGTAAATTGAATACGAATTACCCTTTATTTTTAATCGCGCCAAAGGTAGGGAAATAGTATGTAGCTAAGGGCGAGAACGATGACAATGATCAGCGCTAAAACTGTAATTAGTCCGTAGCTGACACTTGCATCCAAACCGTCCACTGCGTTTTTAGATAGTTTGATAAGTGTAATAAGAAACGGCAACTGAACTGGAAAACTCAAAATTGCCATCAAGCTCATGTTGTTTTCGGTCTTAGATGCGATGGCAGACATAAGCGTTAAAATGAGCGAAAACCCCGTGGACCCAAGCACCAAAGCCACCATGAACATGAGATGGTCTTGCACTAAATCTCCAATCCACCATGCGTAAATTCCGTACGCTAAAAAAGTAATGACCAGCATTAGCAGCGAATTGTAAGCCATTTTGGCTAACAAAAATGCTTGTGGCGATGCTATGCTGTAGTAATAGAGTAATCTTCCTTTTCGTTCTTGAATGAAGGAGCGCCCGACCGCATTAAGGGATGCAAAGAGCATAATAATCCAGAAAAGGGCGTTCCAAACGGGAACAGAAACCACATTTCTAAAACTGAGATAGCAAACGAAAACTGTGCTGATTACATAAAGCAACATGCCGTTCAACGCATAGCGATTTCTCCACTCAAGCGTGAACTCTTTCAGAAATAAGGTTTTGACTTGCGCTAACACGCTACGAATTTACGCAACCTGAAATGCCTAATTTTCCAATCGCTAAACATTGACGCTATTCAAGTGTTTCGAACAAAACAAACTTCATGAAGCAGATACTTTTTATTCTACTAGCACTATCAACAACCACAATTATGGCACAAAGCAATTTTCATCAATTCAAAGCCAAAACCTTAGATGGAGGTGAACTTGATTTCTCAACCCTCAAAGGCAAAAAAGTATTGGTTGTAAATGTTGCTTCTAAGTGCGGATTAACGCCACAATACGAAGAATTGCAAAAGTTGTACGAACAATACGGGGGAGAGAATTTTGAAATCATTGGTTTTCCGGCCAACAATTTTATGGGTCAAGAACCAGGAAGTGGCGATGAGATTGCTGAATTCTGCCAAAAAAATTATGGCGTTACGTTTACGATGATGGAAAAAGTGGATGTGAAGGGAAAGAAGCAAAGTCCCATCTACTCTTGGCTTACCAGTAAATCAGAAAATGGAGTTATGGACGCTCAGGTGAGCTGGAATTTTGAAAAATTTCTCGTTGATGAAAACGGCAACCTAGTATTGAATCTAGAACCAAAAACCAGTCCTGTTGATGAGCAAATTATCAATTGGCTAGCCGGCAAATAACCCAATGAAACTAGATATTCTTGCTTTCGGAGCCCACCCAGATGATGTAGAGATTTCTGCAGCAGGAACCATTCTCAAACACATTGAGCTTGGCTACAAATGCGGAGTGGTTGACCTTACCCAAGGTGAACTTGGCACCCGAGGTACCGGTGAACTACGACTTCAGGAAGCGGAAAGAGCCAAGACGATTCTCGGACTCTCAGCCAGAGAAAACCTCGGCCTTGCTGATGGCTTTTTCTTGAATGACAAAGCGCATCAACTTCCGATTATTGAAATGATACGGAAGTATCAGCCTGAAATTGTACTGGCGAATTCGGTTAGCGACCGTCATCCAGACCACGGAAAAGCTGCCAAGTTGGTAGCAGATGCTTGTTTCCTTTCGGGCCTAATCAAGATTGAAACCGGACAAGAAGCATGGCGACCGAAAGCAGTTTACCACTATATTCAAGATGAGTACATCCACCCCGATCTGACGATTGATATTACGCCTTACTTCGATAAAAAAATGGAGAGTATTAAGGCTTATACCTCTCAGTTCTATATTCAGGACAGCGACCTGCCTGAAACTCCCATTTCCGGGAAAGATTTTCTGGATTTTCTTATTGGAAGAGCCAAGTTGGTTGGACGACCAATTGGCGCAAATTATGCTGAAGGTTTTACGGCCGCAAGGAATTTGGGAGTGAATAGTTTGTTTGATTTGGTTTAGAATGCCGCTTTCCAAACTGAAACTTGCTTTAATTTTTTCAGTTTTATTGTTTACCAGTTGTTCTGAAACCCGAACCTCGGATGCTAAGGAAGCCTTTGAATTTTGGACCGGACAATCCAATAATTCACAAGTGGAAGTGCTAAACGGTCAGTATTGGTCTTCCGCACACTGGTCGTATGAATACGAAGTCTTTCTAAAACTCAATCCAACCAAAAAATGGCTTAACGAGCTCATCAAATTGAATGATTTGGAAAAGACTACCGACCGTTTAATCTATTCGATTGAACAAACGCCTGAATGGTTTAATCCACCTGAGAATTGTATTGTATATAAATCTCAATTCGGGAACAGTCGGTATTACCTCGATGCTCTTACAGGTGAACTTTACGTCTTTGAAATTCAGCTTTAACCGAGCCTAAGTCACAAACCAGTAGGCCAACCCAATCATCACCGAATACCCCAAGTGCCATTTCCAAGGCCAGTAGTTGGATGGAGCAACGCCTTCGGAAGATTTGAGCCAAAGCATCAGAACCAACTTATCCAATACACTTGCAATTACTGTTGCAAAGGCAATTCCGACCAAGCCAAATTGATGGACGAGTAGAATGCTTAGTCCAAAGTTGACCGCTAATTCTAATCCTGCTACAAGCATAATCGTTTTGGTCTTTTTCAGTCCAATGAGGAGTGTTTGAGGAAAAACCAATCTGCTTACCACAAGCAACAGATACACATTGAAAACTGCCGCACTTTCAATGAAATCGAGGTTAAATAAGCGCGGATAAATCCATTCGCTGATGAGCATAAAGCCAATGGAGATTGGAAAGAAGAGATGCATCAACTTGAGACTTTCCTTCTTGATGGTTTTAGTCGCTTCTTCAACTCCTAATTGAGCAACTTTTGGTACCATCCCATTGCTAAATGCATTTGCCAAAAGCAACACCAACGGAAACTCTTTTGCACCGTACCGGTAGATGGCAAATGTTCTTTCATCAAAGTATTTAGATACAATGAAACCATCAAGATATTCGGCAGAGCCAGAGAGCAGTGTTGCTGCCATGAGCGGCCCAGCTGTGGCAAGAAATTGCTGAATGTAATCCGTGTCGAGTTTGAATTCCGCGTATTTGGCTAGAAGCCCAAGGGTAATTATAAACCGCACAACAGAGCTGGCAACCAATCCAAGCATGGCTTCTTCCAATCCGTGACCTAGAGCAATTGGCCCTGCGACTGCAACCAACTGCACACCAAAAGCGACTATTCCATAAAGCGCTAATCCTTTCGACTTTTCCTTGAGAAGCAGGATGTATTCTGCTAAAAAACTTGGCCCAATGAAGAGTACGTAGAATGAAAACGTACCGTAAAACGCCAGGACTTCAGGATTGTTAGCCATGAAGGAGTATGGCGTAATAAGCAATCGGAAGGCGATGAAAACCAAAACCGAAAGCCCCACCAAAACCAAGAATGTGTTGAAGAATTCCTTCGATTTTTCTTTAGGCTGATAATTCGCCAAAAGCGATTGTGTCAGACCAGAAAGCCAAAAGAAACTGAGTACGCTTCCGAGGAAAAGAAGTGCTTCATAAATTCCAATTTCTTTGGTAGTCAGTCCCAGTTTTGTGAACAGAATTCCCGTAAGGAAGAACGTTCCGAAACGGAGAACTTGAAAAAACTGAAGAGCGCGAACGGGTGTCAAATCAAGTTGTGATGATTTCTTGTGGGACGTTATTCTTAAACGAGAAAAACGTTCGGTAAAACTCGAAACTTCCCCAAAGGAATGCAATCATAAACAGGGTTGCGATCAATTCGGGCCAAAAAATGAACCATTCGTTGTGGTTGAAATTCATTCCCACCAAACCATCGAAATAGCGTAGATATTTCATTACGGCTTCCATATTTAGCAAATAACCGATGGAAACGAGCATGTAAACTATTGGTCGATGGGTCAAAATCATAAATAGTCCAGAAAAGAGTACCGCGGGATGAACGTACCGTTCGTGCATTTGTGTGTTAAACATGAAAAACGCAATCGTAACTAGTGCCGCCACTTGAAAGATGGTCCCTAGGCGTTCGTTTCGCTTTAGATTTTCAAATGCTCCGTTGTTTACAGCCAGAAAAAGAGGCAAAAGCACCATTCCGGAAGCCACAAAAAACATGGCCAATCCCCAAAACTTGAGCGGGACTTGAAACACCGTTCGTTTATCCGAAAAGTTGAATGGGTCTTCAACCAGATAATGCCAAACGTTGTAGGCATTTCGGGAAAGCACAGGATAATGATCTACCGACCGAGTAGCCAGAGCATGAATGGTTTCGGTCATGTTGCCTGTAAATAGAAACGGAGACAGAATGAGTAGCTGAACCCCGATAATTGCGAAAACGTGAATGCCCAGAAATTTCCAGCCTTTGTCTTTGATAAATGGCAAGCTGAGTATGAGCACCAATGGAAGAAAAATGATGGCCTGCAACTTGAAGTTTATGGCAACAAGCATCAATATCAACGACCATTTCCAATGACCACGCTCTGCATAAATTAAGGCTGCGAAAGCAAAAAAGGTGTGAATAGTATCGACTTGTCCCCAGATAACGGTGTTGTACCAAAACGCAGGATTTAGGAAGAAAATCAGAAATCCCATCATTGGTTTTCCTGTTCTTTTCAGGATGTGAATGACCACGATAAGGGTGAGAAAATCGAACGGAAGGACGAGGGCTTTTAACCAATTGACAGAAGTAAGTCCAATCTCTGCTGCATTATGATGAAAGAGTGAAAAAACCTTGAGTAAATACAAAATAAGCGGGTGGTTGTCCACCTCAGGATTGAGGTAAACATTTCCCAATCCATTGTTTAAAATATCCTGCGACCAGGTAATCCAGAAGTACTTATCGTAGCCAGCATCGGGCAGTAGAAAAAGGAAACCCAAATACAGCAATCCGAACAGGATGTAGTATTTGATTGCATCCTTATGTAACCACCGCAGCCACATATGTTTACTTAATGGATTTGAACTTAAATCGAACTGAGTTTCCGATTACCACAACATCTGAAAATGCCATACTGAAAGCAGCAACCATTGGATTGAGTAATCCGATTGCGGCCACAGGAATTGCTAAGGTGTTGTACAAAAATGCCCAAAACAGGTTCTGCTTGATAGTCAGCACGGTATGATGTCCGAGTTGAAAAGCCTCCTTGATTTTGCCAATACCCCCTTTATCAAGTACGACCACACTTGCTGCGTTAATGGCAACTTGTGTGGCATTGCTCAGCGATATTCCAACTGTTGCTCTAGTCAAGGCTGGTGCATCGTTTATTCCATCCCCAACCATGGCAGTTGGCATTTGATCTGAGAATTGCTCAATTAGCTTCAGTTTTTCGTCTGGAGATTGCTCCGCATAAATTGTTTTGATACCCAGTTCTTGTGCGACTAATTCGCACTTACGCCTGCGGTCGCCACTTAGCATAATGGTTTCAATGCCTTTTGAGTTGAGATACGAAATGAGGTCTTTGGCATCCTCTCGCACCTTGTCGGTAAGCGAAATTTCCGCAGCCAATTCTCCATTCTTTAGGATATAGATATCGTTATCAGTTGGCTTCATACTTGTTTCAAGCATCTTGAACGAACCAACTTTCCATTCATTGCCAGCAGTATCTTTTGCAAGCAGTCCTTTTCCTTTTATTTCTTCGACAGAAGCGAATTCAACCTTCTTGGCTTTTGGCTGAAGTTCTTCAACTACCGCGCGAGCAATTGGATGAGAAGAATGTTGCTCAATACTGAAAAGCACATTATTCAATTCTTCTTCCGTACCAGAAAGCACATTGAAAGAACCAATTTTGATATCGCCCGAAGTCAGCGTTCCAGTCTTATCAAAAACGACCTTCTTCACTTTCGAAAGGTTCTCAATGCTTTCTGCGCCTTTGAAAAGAATACCTGCCTTTGCTCCTCTTCCTAAACCAACCATAACAGCTGTCGGTGTTGCCAATCCCATTGCACACGGACAAGAAATAACGAGCACAGCCACAGCCTGCATAATGGATTGCTGAAGCGAAACATCGAAAGCGAAATGGGCAATTACGAAGGTCAAAGCAGAAATTCCGAGTACCACAGGAACGAATACCCCACTCACTTTATCGGCTAAACGCTGAATAGAAGGCTTTTCCATTTGCGCCTTCTTCACCATTGTGATGATGCTTGAAAGCACCGTCAATTTTCCAATTGTTGTAATGCGAACCAAGCCGTTTCCGTCTGAGACCAATGTGCCGCCAATCAAAATATCTTCTACATCTTTCGATACAGGAAGGCTTTCTCCTGTCACTATGCTTTCATCAATGCGGAGTTCGCCTTTTACGAGGATCCCATCCGAAGGAATACTGTCTCCCGATTTTACCATCACCAAATCATCCACTTTTAATTGATTGAAAGGCACACGTTGAATGTGTTCATGACCGTCATGCTGCACTACCTTATCGGCCAAACCTTCTTGTAATTTCCCAAGTTCGGTGATGGCGGTTGTGGTTTGTCTCACGGAACGATGTTCAATCACATTTCCAAGTAGAACCAGTGTGACGATGGTGGCTGAGGTTTCGAAAAACAAAAAAGTGTGTTGTGCCATTGGGTCTCCCCAATACATTAGCGTTCCTGCCAATGAATATGCAAAGGCTGATGTGGAACCGATGAAAATGAGCACATCCATATTCGGCACACCGTTTCTCAAGGAGCCTAAGGCACTTTTACCAAAATGCCACATTCCGAGTAGCATGACTGGCAAACTTAGAACGAGCTGAAAGATGGGATTGCTGAAAAAATCAGGCATTCCCGGTATCATGTGAAGCAACAGTGGAATAGTAAAAGGAAGCGTGAAAAGGAATTTCTTCTCGATAGAAGCTAAACCAGCCTTCTCAATTTTCTTCGTACCAACATATTCGTAGCCAGCTTTTTTCACTAGCTGCTCTACCCTTTTTAGGTCGATGTCTTGTGCATCTGCGAGAAAAACCTCTCCAGACGCATAGTTAACATCCACATTTGAGTACCCTCCCTTGGTGAGTGCACGTGAAACTCCAGCAGCACAACTGCTGCAGGTCATTCCTTCTACAAGTACGGTTGCTTCCTTTAATTCTGACATCTAAACAAAGATAGTTAATGGCGTATGCTATTAACTTAACAATGGCGCAATGAAACTGTTGTTTGAATAAACTGTTGCACTATCTTTGCGCGCCTAAACGGTGGTTGTAGCTCAGTTGGTTAGAGCATCGGTTTGTGGTACCGAGGGTCGTGGGTTCGAGCCCCATCTTCCACCCAAAAAGTCCTGATTTCACTTGAAGTCAGGACTTTTTACATTTAAGCTATGCAGCCAGACCCAAATATTTTAAAAGAACTAAGCACCTTTAAAATGCCTTACGGCAAATACAAGGGCACGGCTATTATCCGCATTCCAGTTCATTATTTAGAGTGGATGGCTTCCCAAGGCTTTCCGCAAGGAAAGTTGGGAATGTTGCTTTCAACTGCTCACGTAATCAAGACGAATGGTCTGGAACACTTGGTTCCGAAGCGATAAAAAAAGCCCGACACATTTTCATGTATCGGGCTTGTATTGTTCGAGATTAGTATCTAATCTATGTACTCTTTAAAGTCAAAATCCATTCCTACAGTGCGTGCAAAAACGTGACCTAGGTCTAAAATGTCAATATCGTCTTCTTCGTAGTACCAAACTACATTCACTTCATTTCCTCCATCTTTCACACCTTTCAACAATTTAAGAATGTCTGAAATGGATTTTGAAGAAGGTGTGTTGAAATATTCCAACTTAAAAATGAACTCCGTTCTTGGGTTTGGGCTTTTAGCGTAAGTCTCCAACCAATCTAGAATAGGCAAATAAAATCCTTTAGCATTTAAAGGAAAAGATCGACCACTGACTTCGAATTTACTCGCAGCTGCATCCAACGTTACCTGTGGGGTTTCTTTAGTTGCTTCGAGTGTAAATGCTTTTATATCTGCCATTTCCTTTCATTTTAAGTTCTAATCGACCTTACTCGGCCTGAAATCAATCTCTTGTAATCTTCAGTTACGTTACTCTTGTGCTAAAAGTTGCGCTCTTATCGGATTCCGTGCATTTTCTTGACCAACAGCTTATTAAGGAACAACATAATCGTTGCAGCCCCTAAAGGAAGAATTGTGAATATCAAGAAAAAACCGGTGAGGCCGACTGACTCGCTTATCTTATCAATATAACTTCCAGTCATTCCTGCCATAAAGTTCGCTATCGCAGAAGCCGTAAACCACACTCCGAACATGAGGCTCACCAGTCGTGGAGGAGACAACTTACTTACGTACGACAATCCTACAGGAGACACAGCAAGCTCTCCCAGAGTGTGAAGCAAATAAGCGAGAATTAGCCAAACCATGCTTACCGAAGCCGTTTCTGCTCCGTTTGGAATACTCATACTGCCAAAAGCTAATGCAGCAAAACCCAATCCGAGTAACGCTAACCCAAGAGCAAATTTCTTGGGGGCAGTAGGATTGTACTTACTCTCCCAAATCTTAGAAAAAATTGGAGCAAAAAGAATGATAAACAGAGAATTAAGGATACCGAACCAAGATGCTGCAACTTCAATTTCCGTGTCTTTCACCTCAACAATCTTTGCCGTGACCGTAGTGGGAATACTCTTCGCTTCTTCAGCGTCAATGTAGATGTAACTTCCCCTCTGGTCAATATCCAAAATACTAACCTCATCGTCTAAAGCCAATTGGGAATCATGTCTAATCGAAGTCAAGGTCTCTGTTGAAACAGTATAGTAACCTTCAATTTTAAAACTATCCTTGGTGGCATTGATATTGGCATCGAAGGATTTGATTGCCACAGCCGAGCCTAGTGCTTCATTCGATTGAATATAATCGGTCAGTGTTTGGTCATGGTCTCCTCCCAGAATCGGGATGACATCATTCAATTCTCGTTCCTCCAAGTAGGTAAACTGCACTTCATAAGCATTTGTGTTGAAATCCTTGTTCACCATCCAAAGAACAACCCCCCAAATAATTACAAAACTGGCACCTAAGAAAAGATTTGATATGCCATAATGCTTAAATGTTGCTTTAAAAAGCGACAACAGTACCCAGGTGATAATTGCAAGCGGAACGATGGCCATCAATGCATTCACAATGGTGAACGTGGTTGCCGCATTACCAGATAGAATCCTGTTGGTATAATCCTTAGCGAAGATTGTCATTGAACCTCCCGCTTGTTCAAAAGCCATCCAAAAGAAAATTGTAAAAAATGCCAGCACGGTAATCACCAATAATCTATCGCCAGAAATCTTTTTACGAAACCGTTCTTTCAATTCTTTCATCAAAGAGTGTCGGTCCTCTTCAGAAGCATGACTAACTTCTTCATCAATCTTCTGTTTCACATTATCCTCATCAAACCCTACAAGTTGGGCTTCTGCATTTCGTATTTCCTCCAACTCCTGAAACACTTCCAGGGCACTCTCGGCCTGCTTCTTTGGTTTATCGCCAACTGTTCCAAATATTTTTTGAGCAAAGTAGAATTGAAGCATCCCGAAAAACATGAATACTCCTGCAAGTCCAAATCCGTAACTCCAACCAACCTTTTCGCCAATGTAACCGCACAACAAAATCCCAAGGAAAGCACCTGCATTAATACCCATGTAAAAGATTGTGTACCCTCCATCCTTTTTGTGTTCTTCTTTACCATAAATCCCTCCAACAATAGAGGATATATTCGGCTTGAAAAATCCGTTTCCAATGATTAAAAGACCAATTCCTAAATAAAATGTGGTCTCTGTCTCAAATGCCATCGAAGCATGGCCGAGCGTCATTAGCAACGCGCCTATAAGAACCGCCAGTTTAAAGCCTAAAAACCTATCGGCAAGAAAACCACCGATGATTGGCGTAATGTAAACCAAGCCCGTGTAAGTTGCATATAACTCTAGGGCCTGTCCTCTCGTCCATTCCCAACCACCTAAACCTGCCGCGCTTACCAAGAAGAGCACCAAAATAGCACGCATTCCGTAGTACGAAAAACGTTCCCACATTTCGGTAAAGAACAGTATGAACAACCCCGCTGGATGTCCGAATAGTTGGTTTTGTTGTGCTGATGTCATGTATTAGTCTATTTGAATGGTGCTGAAAGTAGAATAAATCAGAGATTCTTCTTAATGAAGTCGGTCATTTTGGTAAATAAATGTAGCCTCGCATTGTTGCCATAAATACCGTGGTTTCTATCTGGATACATGTAAAAGTCGAATTGCTTGTTGGCTCTTATTAGCGCTTCAGTCATCTCTACTGAGTTTTGGAAATGCACGTTATCATCGCCAGTGCCATGCACCAAAAGGTAAGCGCCTTTCATCTTATCTACGTGGTTGATGGGCGAATTATCGTCATATCCACTTGCATTTTCTTGAGGAGTTCGCATGTAGCGCTCGGTGTAGACAGAATCATAAAAACGCCAGTTTGTAACTGGTGCGACAGCAATTGCCATCGTGTAATAATCTGCTCCTTTTGTTAGGGCTAATGAACTCATATATCCTCCATAACTCCAGCCAAAAATTCCAATTCTAGAAGCGGTCACATACTTAAGATTCCCAAGATATTTTGCGGTCTCAATAAGGTCTTCCGTTTCCAGTTTCCCCAACTCTTGGTAGGTGCAGTTCTTAAAATCGCGGCCTCGGTTACCTGTTCCACGATTATCTACCGAAACGACAATATAACCTTGTTGTGCTAACATCAGTTGCCACAAATGACGTCCTGTTCCCCAATACGTATTCCACCCATCATGAACTGTATTGGAGCCTGGGCCACCATAAACCATGACCATTACAGGATACTTTTTGGATGCATCAAAATCGTTTGGCTTAATCATCCAGCCGTTTAATGGAATGCCGTGGGAAGGTGTGAAAGTGAAGAACTCTTTTTTTGGTGCGTTAACGTCTCTTAGTGTTTTGCCCAATTTCAAGTTGTCCTTCAAAACACGAATTTCCTTTCCTTTTGCATTGATAAGGGATACAAAATCTGGTGTATTTGCATCTGAATAGTTGTTGATGAAATACTCTTTCGTCTTGCTAAACCGAGGAGAGCTTTGTCCTTTGTTTGGGGTGAGCTTTCGCTTAAAACTGCCGTTTAATGAAGCTGCGTACACGTGCCTTTGTGTTGGTCCTTCTTCTGATGATTGGTAATAGAAGTTCTTTCCCTTGGCATCAATTCCGTAAAAATCGGTTACGTCCCATTCCCCAGCTGTAAGCTGAACTTTCTCATTACCGGCAGCATCATACATATAAAGGTGGTTGTATCCATCTTTCTCGCTAGACCAAATAAACTCGCCTCCATCTAAAAAGGTAAGGTTGTCGGTAACGTCTATATAGGTATCAGCAGACTCTTTTATTACAACACGCGTTTTTCCTTTGAGGGCATCGGCAAACAACAATTCAATTCGATTCTGCAATCTGTTCATACGCTGAATTGACAAAGTGGCCGGATCATTCGTCCACTTTATGCGTGGTATATAAATGTCAGAACGCTCGCCTAGTTCTACTTTAACCTTTAGGTCTCTATCTAGGTGATAAATAAAAATATCAACTTGAGAGTTCGCCTCTCCTGCTTTTGGGTACTTGAAGCGATATTCTTCTGGATATAGATTTCCCTCATAAGTTGTCATTGAGAACTGCTTCACTTCTTTCTCGTCAAACTCATAAAACGCAATGAATCTTCCATCTGGAGACCATTCGAACGCCTTTGTGAATGCAAATTCCTCCTCATACACCCAATCTGCCATTCCGTTGATTATCTGGTTTTGAACTCCATTGGAGGTAACGGCCACCATCTTTTTGGTGTCGAGGTCTTCTACATAAAGATTGTTGTTAAGCACATACGCCACTTGGTTAGAAACGGGCGAAAAGGTTGCATGATAGACATGTTTACCGCCAGCTAACTCCTTCAGTTTCTTAGTTGTTCGATCAAAAGCGAAGTACCTGTAGCTAGCTGAATGGCGATAAAGAGGCTGAGACTCTGTTGCAATAAGCAGTTTTGTTTCTGACTTATTGAACTCATATTCATCTATTTTAAGCGTATCTCCATTGAGGATGAAATCTTTTTTCGAAACAATTGCTTCTACGGGATCGCCAGTTTCGTAGCTATATTTTTCAATTCCACCGTTTTCTAGAACGGTATAATGCACTCCATCATTCAAAGACCTGATTCCGTAAACATTATCAGCGTTAAATTTTCTAGTGCTACAAATATCCTCCAGTGTAATGGAGTTTTGTGCTACAAGAAGTCCACTGTTGAAAATGATGAGAATAACTATGGAAATTCTGAACAGAACTTGTGCCATTTCAACTTTAGTTTTGCGTTAAGCCGATCAAAACTAATCATTACATGACTTACGGTCAGATTACCCCTGCATTACAAGAACAATTGAAGTCGATAGTTGGAGCAGCCAACTTTCATATTGACGAAGAAACCCTCACGATTCATGCGTCTGACGAGACAGAAGACCATGTTTTTATGCCGCAAGTGGTGGTTATGCCACGCACTGCGGAAGAAGTAGCGGCAGTACTTAAACTTTGCAACGACCACGTCATTCCAATTACGCCACGTGGTGGCGGAACAGGTTTAAGTGGCGGTGCCTTGCCTGTAAAAGGCGGTGTTGTAGTGGCAATGAAACGCTTCAATGAGATTTTGGAAATTGATGAATTGAACCTTCAAGCTACGGTAGAGCCCGGTGTGATTACTGAGGTGTTTCAGAATGCGGTGAAGGAAAAAGGATTGTTTTATCCGCCAGACCCAAGCAGCAAGGGCAGCTGCTTTTTGGGAGGAAACTTGGGTGAAAATGCCGGTGGACCAAAGGCCGTAAAGTATGGTGTAACGCGTGATTATGTGATTAACATGCAAGTGGCGTTGGTTACGGGAGAAGTGATTTGGACAGCGGCTAATGTGCTCAAGAATTCGACAGGATATAACCTTACGCAGTTGATGTGCGGTAGCGAAGGAACGCTTGGCATTATTACCAAGATTGTTTTCAAGCTCAGACCTTTCCCTACGAAAGATGTAACGCTGCTTGTGCCATTTACCACATCTGAAGAGGCGTGTAGAGCTATTTCTGGTATTTACATGGCCGGTATTACGCCATCGGGAATGGAATATGTGGAGCGCGATGCGATAGAAATTACCATGAAATATGTGGATGAGGTGCTGAGTGCTCCCGTTGCGATTGACCTTCCCGACAACATTAACGCACATTTAATTATTGAATTAGATGGCAATGATGATGAGGTGTTGATGCGGGATGCTGAGAAGATTGTTGAGGTATTGGAGAACTACGAGACAGGAGAAGTTTACTTCGCGCAAAGCGCTGAGGAGAAGGAAGGTCTGTGGCGGTTGCGCAGAAATGTAAGTCCTGCGGTTAACTCGTACACGCTGACCAAAGCAGAAGACGTTGTGGTTCCGAGAGGGAATTTACCTGCATTGGTAACGGCAATTAAGACCATTGGAAAGCAATATGGCTTTCGTTCGGTGTGCTTTGGGCATGCTGGCGATGGTAACCTCCACGTGAATGTGATGAAGGAGCAGCTGGAAGACGCCTATTGGAATAAAGAAGTGAACGAAGGGATTACCGACATCTTTAAGGCGGTAATCGAACTAGGCGGTACGCTATCTGGCGAGCATGGTATTGGCATTGCTAAGCGCCCTTATATGCATTTAGCTATGGCCGAAAAGAACCTCGACCTCATGCGTGGCATTAAAGCCGTATTTGACCCGAAAGGGATCTTGAATCCTGAGAAGATATTCTAACCCATTTCGTATAGCCTACATTTTAACACTCCTTATCATTTCAAAAGGCGAAGTGTTGCTGCGCTGAAATAGATTTGTTCCTTTGAAAGACCAATCAACCAGCGCATCACACATGAACAAACTAATCATCCAAAACCTATCTAAGACTTACCCAAATGGAGTAAAGGCCTTGGACAATGTTT
>CALCGD010000135.1 GCA_937900875.1 uncultured Flavobacteriales bacterium | reverse complement strand
TTGGTTAATGTGATTGGTCTTACAAATGTATTGCCAGAATTACAATTAGAACTAGGTAAATCTTCGTAATCTTGGTATGATTCAAATTTTGCCTGCCTACTTTTAGCACATGAACCAAAATCTTGACCCATCTACAGAGGGACAATTACCCGTAGACCGCGAAACCGAAAGAGCATTACGCCCTATTGGGTTCAGCGAGTTTAGTGGTCAAGATAAGGTGGTAGAAAACCTCAAGATTTTTGTGGAAGCTGCCAAGCAAAGAGAGGAAGCGTTAGACCATGTTCTTCTTCATGGTCCTCCGGGTTTGGGTAAAACCACCCTTGCAAATATTATAGCAAACGACCTTGGTGTTAGTTTAAAACTGACTTCAGGTCCCGTGCTTGATAAACCTGGTGATTTGGCAGGATTGCTTACCAATCTCGAACCAAACGATGTTCTTTTTATCGATGAAATACACCGACTTTCTCCAGTTGTAGAAGAGTATTTGTATTCTGCAATGGAAGATTATCGCATTGATATTATGATTGAAACAGGACCGAATGCACGTTCCGTTCAGATAAATCTCAATCCGTTTACGCTGGTTGGTGCAACTACTAGATCAGGCTTGCTTACGTCACCGTTGAGAGCTCGTTTTGGCATTACTTGCCGATTGGAATATTATGACGCTTCGGTTCTTTCTGGCATTATTAAGCGTTCAGCTGGAATATTGGACGTCCCAATTGAGGAGACTGCTGCTGTTGAAATTTCGAGAAGAAGCCGTGGAACACCTAGAATTGCAAATGCGCTTCTCAGACGAGTGAGAGACTTCGCTCAGATAAAAGGAAATGGCAACATTGATAAAGACATTTCTCAGTTTGCCTTGAATGCCCTGAACGTTGACAAGCACGGGTTGGACGAGATGGACAATAAAATACTGAGTACAATCATCGATAAATTTAAAGGAGGACCTGTTGGACTGACAACCATTGCCACTGCAGTTGGTGAAGAAGCAGGAACAATTGAGGAGGTGTATGAGCCGTTCCTGATTATGGAAGGCTATTTATCTCGAACACCGCGTGGAAGGCAAGCCACAGAACGAGCATACGAGCATCTTGGTAAAGTAAGCCCTGGTAGAGAGGGAACGCTGTTTGAATAAGCTGCAATGCAGCCAACTAACGAATATTTAATTAAACAAGAAGCCCAACGATTGGGTTTTCTGCAATGCGGTATTTCCAAAGCTGGGTTTTTAGAAGAAGAGGCTCCGCGGTTAGAAAAATGGCTCAACGCCAACATGCATGGAGAAATGGGCTACATGGCCAATCATTTTGATAAGCGACTAGACCCTACAAAATTGGTAGATGGCGCCAAGAGTGTCGTAACTGTACTGATTAATTATTTCCCGGAGGAAACGCAAAAAGATTCAACGGCTCCAAAGATTTCGAAGTACGCTTACGGCAACGATTACCATCACATCATAAAAGGTAAGCTGCGCGAATTGGTGGAGTTTATCACTGAGAACATTGGCGAAGTAGATGGCCGAGCATTTACGGACAGCGCACCCGTACTAGATAAAGCGTGGGCAGCTAAAGCGGGACTAGGTTGGCGTGGGAAAAACGCAAA
>CALCGD010000134.1 GCA_937900875.1 uncultured Flavobacteriales bacterium | reverse complement strand
GGGATATGTACTTGCTCGTACGTTTCCTGATTCATGCACACAAAATGCTCTCCTTCTTCATAAATATATTGGAGTTCGGAGTACATTAATCTTGCTACATCTACGTTTTCTCCAGAACGAAATCTATTCTCATAACTTCTTCCACTCTGAATAGACTTCATTTTAACCTGATAAAACGCACCGCCTTTTCCTGGCATAGTGTGTTGCTTATCCTGTACAACACAAAGTTCTCCGTTGTATCTAATTACTGACCCAATTTTAATATCTCCTGTAGATGCCATTTATGCAGATTTTATGCGGTAAAAGTAACCAAGTAGACTGTTGGTACAAACAGCCACTATTCTTACACTAAGCGAATGTGAATTTAGAAGCCACCAGTAGGTGTACAGGTGGCACCATTTGCCTCTCTATCATCTATAGCGTTTTCATATTGATAAGCGCTATCAAACTCAGTTTCGCAAATGGTTTCTGTCGATGAATTGAGTTCACATTCCTCACAACGGGTACAGCCAGTTAGCGCGAATAAACCACAAAGACCAAGAAGAAGGACAATTTTAGTCGCAGGTGCCTCCATTCTCTCTATATTCTGAAACATAATTTTCAAAGTCGCTTTTTTCGTTAAAATCATCCGGACAAATATTCTGATCCGCAGTAATTCCTGTACATTTCAAACAATCATTCTTACAAGAACTAACTGTTAGAGCTACAATAAAAAGACCAATAATTACTTTGTAATGCATGTGTTAACTCGGCTACTTAACGAACCGTAAATTTAGCCAGCGAAAATTTAAACCGTCTCTTTTGAGCAATATTGTGTTAAACCGTTTTTTAATAAGCCTTGTTTTCACCCTTGTGTGGGTACTGAACACTACAGGGCAGATAAAAATAAACGAGGCGTGCTCCAGCAATCAGACAATTATTTTGGATGAAGATCAAGACTCTCGTGATTGGATTGAGCTTTATAATTCGAGTAACGCAACAATCAATTTAGCAGGACTTTATCTTACAGATGATAAAAAGGATACAACCAAATGGCAATTTCAGTCTGGTTCTATTCCAGCAAACGGTTTCCATTTGGTTTTTGCTTCAGGCAAAAATCGCCCGCTGGTTAATCCCGCACATACATCATTCAAGTTATCTCAAGATGGAGAACGAATTTTCTTATTCGACTCAAATAAGAACTTGCTTGATAGCCTCACCATTCCGTTCGTTTCAACCGATTTATCATTCGGAAACACAGTTGATGGCGGATTAACAAGAGGTTTTTTCACATCACCAACTCCAAATACAACTAATAACGGTTCGGTGGCAAGCACGCACATCATTGCTTTTAGACCAACATTCAGCGTTCCGTCAAGTGTGTACAAAACAAGCTTTGAAATGGAGATACAATCGCTTGATGAGGATGCATCCATCTATTACACCTTGGATGGAAGCGAACCAAATGAAGAAAGCCCGCTTTACTCACAGCCTTTGGAGATTAGCCAATCCACGATCATTACAGCAAAAGCTTACAAAGCAGGACTTCTTCCTTCTCGAATTTCTATTGCCAATTACATCTTCTTAGAAAATCAGACTTTACCTGTTGTTTGTCTATCAACCAATCCTGGTTACTTCTTCGATTCAGATACAGGTATTTATGTTCTAGGTCCGAATGCTGAAGAGGAGTTTCCATACTATGGAGCCAATTTTTGGTCAGATACAGAGATACCCGTAAATGTGCAATGGATAGATATTTACGGACAATTAGGATTTGACCAAAGACTTGGAGTGCGCATACATGGCGGGTCTGTTTCTCGTACCCGACCTATGCGAAGTTTGAGGTTATTAGCAGATGACGAATATGGCAAAGGCGAAATCGATTACTCCCTTTTTTCTACGAAGATTCAGCCAAGCAACAAACGATTCATTCTTAGAAATTCTGGTTCAGACTACCTCAAAACCATGTTCCGAGACGGTTTTATTCACAACACCCTCATATCGCACGGCTTGCATGTGGACGCTGTTTGTTACAACCCCGTTGAAGTTTATTTGAATAGCGAATTCTGGGGCATTCATAACGCGCGCGAAAAGGTAGACCGATACTACATCCAATCCAACTTCGGAGTGGATGATGATAATTTGGATATGCTGGAGGAGCAAGACCAGATTATGGAGGGAGATTTTATCGCATTTAACGCGATGGAAGCCCAAGTTTTGGCTTTAGACTTATCAGAAGAGTCCAATTTTGAAATTGCTGACAGTTTGTTTGACATGCTGAATTTGGCAGATTATTTCATTGCTCAGACTTATATTAACAACTTAGACTGGCCCTACAACAATCTTAAGTATTGGAGAGAGCGGGTGATTGGTGCAAAATGGAGATACATCATTTTTGACCTTGACGCCACCTTGGGCGGTGTGTCTTTCGCACCAGTTGAGCTGAATAGTTTAGAGAGAGCATTAGGTTCATTTGGAGACGATAATCGTCATATCGTCATCTTCCGTAAGTTTTTGGAGAACACGAATTACCGCCAATATTTCATCAACAGATATTGCGACTTGATGAACACGGCTTTCAGCGCAAAGGAATTCAGTGAAGTGGCTGACAGAGCGGCTGAGCGAATTGAAAATGTTATTCCTCGACATTTCAACCGATGGAGCCCAGAACTAAATGATTGGGAATACCAAGTTCAAATAGTCAAAGATTATATCCAAGAACGGCCTCCTTTTGCCGTTAATCAATTACAAGAATTCTTTGAACTCGAGACACAAGCAAACATTGAATTGAACGTG
>CALCGD010000133.1 GCA_937900875.1 uncultured Flavobacteriales bacterium | reverse complement strand
TACCTGCAATTGCAGTAGTTTTAATTCTAAAGATTACGAGTACAGCTTTGCTTGTTGCTCGGCAACCTTTGGGTCAGAGATGTATTGATCGTATTCCATCAATTTATCTATGAAGCCGTTCGGACCAATCTCAATAATTCGGTTAGCTACAGTTTGTACAAACGTATGGTCATGAGAAGTGAAAAGAACTGTTCCATCATAGTCTTGCAAACCATTATTAAACGCCTGAATGGACTCTAGGTCTAAGTGGTTAGTAGGCTCGTCTACAATTAATAGATTGGCTTCATTTAGCATCATTCTGCTAAGCATACAACGCACTTTTTCGCCTCCGGAAAGAACACTGGCAGATTTAAAAACTTCCTCTCCTGTAAACAACATTTTACCTAAGAAACCTCGGATATAGATTTCGCTCTTGTCATCAGAATACTCTCTTAACCAATCGATTAGATTCTCTTTGGTATTGAAATAGACTCCGTTTTCTGTTGGTAAATAAGCAGTAGTTATGGTTTGTCCGTATTCGAAACGACCAGCATCCACTTCTTTTTCCCCCATCAATATTTGAAATAGTGTGGTGGTGGCCAAACCACTTTTACTTAGAAAAGCAATCTTATCACCTCTGTTAACTTCAAACGTAAGCTTGGAGAATAAAGGCTGTCCGTTTAGACTTTTATTTATAGAGTTTACACTTAGAATCTGATTTCCAGCATCACGCGCCTGTTTAAAGATAATGCCAGGATACTTACGTGATGACGCCTGAATTTCATCAACATTAATCTTCTCCAACAACTTCTTACGGCTTGTAGCTTGCTTGCTTTTAGAAGCATTAGCACTAAACCGCTGAACAAACTCCTGCAGTTCCTTCTTCTTGTCTTCAGCTTTCTTGTTTGCGCTCAATTTCTGTCGTAACGCTAGCTGGCTAGACTCATACCAGAACGAGTAATTCCCTGTGTAAACCTTGATTTTTTTGAAATCGATGTCAGCAATGGAGGTACATACCGAATCCAAAAAGTGTCTATCGTGAGAAACTACAATAACCGTGTTTTCAAAATCCATCAAGAAATTCTCCAACCACTCAACCGTACGAAGGTCAAGGTCGTTGGTAGGCTCATCCAAAATCAAGACATCTGGATTTCCGAAGAGCGCTTGAGCCAATAGGATTCGAACTTTAAGCGCCCCTGGCATATCCTTCATCAATTTGAAATGGTCAACCTCAGCAATTCCTAATCCGCTTAAAAGTGTAGCAGCCGTGGATTCGGCATTCCAACCATCCATGGTAACAAAAACCTCTTCCAGTTCAGACGCCTTAATGCCATCTGCTTCTGAAAAATCAGGCTTGGCATAAATCGTATTTCGTTCCTGAATGTTGCTCCATAACTCACTATGACCCATCATTACAGTGTCCAAAACAGACACCTCGTTGTACTCCGAGTGATCCTGTTTAAGAACAGCCATTCTTTTTCCAGGTTCCATATGAACTCGACCAGAATTGGCACTGATTTCTCCTGAAAGAATCTTTAGAAAAGTAGACTTTCCTGCTCCGTTAGCACCAATTACACCGTAGCAATTGCCACCAGTAAATTTGATGTTAACATCGTCAAAAAGAACACGTTTTCCGTATTGTAAAGAGATATTGCTTGTAGATAACATAGCCTGTTTTTGGGGCGGCAAAGGTACTATTAAGGATCAGGGCAGAAAGCATCAATTTCTGAATCATTTAAACCTAAGACTAATACAAGGCGGTGAGTCGACTATTATTCCCCTAACTTTCAGCAAATAATTCAATTTCTTGAGGCTTTATCTACTTATTCTAATTGCCGTGCTTCCTGTGATTTCTTTTGCGCAATGCAACGGTCATCAAGAACTTTGTGGCAAACCATACAACGAGGTAGCTTTTGTTACCACACATAACGCCTTTAATGCTGGAGAAGAAGGATTCGGACTGCCGAATCACAACTTCGGAATTACAAGGCAATTGAATGATGGGGTAAGAGGTTTGATGCTGGATGTTTATGACGAAGGCGGTGTTGCTACTGTATATCACGGATTTTCGTTCTTAGGAACAGCTCCATTAGAATCTAATCTTACAGAAATCGGAGAGTTCTTGGTCGCAAATCCAAATGAAATTTTGACAATCATATTTGAGTGCTATGTCGATTCAGGCATGATTGAAGCTGCTTTTACCAATGTTGGTTTAATTCCGTTTCTGCATGAACAAACACTTGGAGAGGACTGGCCTACTCTTCAAGAAATGATAAACACCAATAAACGCTTGGTTGTTTTTACAGATAGAAACGATGCTGGAGTGGGGCAGGAGTGGTACCATTACGTCTGGGATTTTGCTGTTGAAACCGGATTCACCAATAATGCTCCAAGCGATTTTAGTTGCGAATTTAACCGTGGTGATTCCATCAACGATTTGTTCATTCTCAACCACTTTATTACGGATGCTACAATTGGAGTAGGCGTGCCGGCTCAGGCAGAGATTGTAAATGAATTCGATTACTTCTACAATAGAGCAACCACTTGTTGGGCAGAAAAAGAAAAGTTCCCCAATTTCTTAACCATAGATTTTCATGAGCTAGGAGACGCATTTGAAGTAGCCGATTCGATTAACGGGATTCCATCTTCAGTAGGCGTTGAATCCATCTCGAAAAATGCTGGTTTTTCCGTATTCCCAAATCCTAGCAAGGGGTTGTTTCAAATTGAGGCTCCTAGTTCTATGGCAAACGCATTCTATAAAGTCTATCGTTCTAACGGACAACTTGTTTTGGATACCAATTGGAAAGGGAAGCAATTGAAACTTGACCTTTCTGGCGAGCCAGACGGTGTGTATTTTCTATCAGTTACAGTGGGTGACGAATATCAAGCTTTTAGGCTCATTAAACTTTGATTTGTCGTTGTTTGAAGCATACATTCGGCTCGAAAATAAGCCATCAAAATCAGAGCAGAAATGAATGAGAGCATCGAAGTAGAAGTACTACCATTACCACCGCTTTCCACTGGTGGATTTCCAATAGGTAGTGTGAAGTATTTTGTTGAGGATCCTCTTAAGTTTTTTGACGATAATATTCCCAAACACGGACGTGTTTATCAGGTTTCTTCCGTTTTCTTCAAGATTTTCCCGTTCATGGATTACATGTATGTGGTAGCCGAGCCAGACGCGGTTAAGCACATTATGCAGGAAAACAACAAGAACTACGAGAAGAGTTATGGCTATCGAGTCTTGGAAGTATTGCTAGGCAAAGGACTGCTTACCAGCGAAGGTGATTTCTGGCGCAAGCAAAGAAGATTGATGCAACCAGCGTTTCATCGCGAGAAGTTGGCATCATTGGTTTCTAGCATGACAGAAGCAGGGCAAAACCTGGTTGATAAATGGAGTAAAATTCCAGATGGAACTGAGATTGACGTATCGAAGGAGTTTATGAACGTAACTCTCGAGATTGTTTGCAAAGCCATGTTTAGTTCGGATGTAGGGCAAGCGAGAGAAGTGGTAGACAGAGAGTTTGATAGAGCCAACGAAATGCTTACAGACCGAATAGTAAGTGCAATAAAAATTCCTTTATCCATTCCAACCCCAGGTAATGTTAAAGAAAAGCGCAGCTACGATTCTATCAAGAAAGTTGTATCGGATATTATTGAGCAGCGCAGGACATCGACAACCCAATACCACGATTTGTTGGCTATGTTGATGGAGGTACAGGATGAAGACACGGGTGAACGAATGAGCAATCAGCAAATTCAAGATGAGGTAATTACAATCTTCTTGGCAGGTCACGAAACCACTGCAGTTGCTCTCAGTTGGTTAGTTCATTGTTTGAATGAAAACCCAGAAGTGGAAGAACATCTACTGCAAGAGGAGAAAACTATCTTAAACGATAGAACTCCCGCATTAGAAGATGTACGAACCCTAGAGTACACACGAATGGTTATTGACGAAACGCTGCGATTGTATCCTCCTGCATGGGTTATTGGAAGACAATCTTTGGGCGAAGATTCATTTGCCGGATTCAGAGTTCCGCCAAAAACCAATTGCCTCATTCCTGTTTACTACATACATAGAGATGCAAAGTTTTGGCCAGAACCAGAAAAGTTTATTCCAGAACGTTTTAACAAAGAAAACTCAAAAGGAAGACACAAATTCGTGTATTTCCCATTTGGTGGAGGACCAAGATTATGCATTGGTAACAACTTTGCGCTGATGGAAATGCAATTAGTGTTGCCTATGATTCTCAGGAGATTCAAGCTTACCAAACCTGCAGGATTTCAAGTGAAGAAGGACCCACTAATTACAATGCGGCCAAATCCACATATGAAAATGGTGTTGACAAGTCGGTAAAAACGAATTGAAATGAAGTTCATTTCCTCTTTACCAATCGCAAGAAAGTCCGTATCATTGCAAATTGGATTCCAACGACAATATACCAGCCGACAACAGCCCTAAAGTAGGGGAGAGAAAAGAACTTTACGGTTACCAGCAGAAGGCACTCGATCAGATCTTCGAAAAGCTGGACTCTCAAAAGAAAACCTTTAACCTTTTATACCAGCTTCCAACGGGAGGTGGCAAAACAGTTATTTTCTCTGAAATAGCAAGAAAGTACATCAAGCAAACTGGCAAGAAAGTGATGATTCTGACACACAGAATTGAACTTTGCGGTCAAACTCATCGAATGCTTAACACATTTACAGTTAAGAATAAGGTGATTACAAGCGATGTAAAAGAATTGCCAGACCACGAAGACTACCAGTGTTTTGTAGCCATGGTTGAAACACTCAACAACAGGCTGATTGATGAGGCGATTAGCTTCGGAGAAATAGGTTTGGTCATCATTGATGAGGCTCATTACAACTCATTTGGGAAGCTGTTTAAATTCTTTAATGAGAGTACTATTTTAGGTGTTACGGCAACTCCCTTAAGTTCCAATATCAACCTACCAATGAATGGCAACTATGATGAGTTGCTAGTTGGAGAGTCTATTGAATCGTTGATTGATATGAACTATTTGTCTAAAGCAAATACTTTCTCATACGATTTGAACCTAAGTTCACTAAACATTGGCATAAACGGAGATTACACGGTTCGTTCTTCGGAGGAATTGTATTCCGATTTTTCTATGCAGAATCGTTTATTGAGTGCTTATCAAGATAATTGTAACGGAAAGAAAACGTTGATTTTTAACAACGGAATTAAAACTTCTCAGCACGTTTACACCACATTTCAGAACGCGGGATACGACATTAGGCACCTTGATAACAAGAACACGCCAGCCGAAAGACGAGATATTCTGTTGTGGTTTAAGGAAACACCAAATGCCATACTTACGTCAGTAGGGATTTTGACTACGGGTTTTGATGAGCCAACAGTTGAAACCATCATATTAAACAGAGCAACCCGGTCTTTAACGCTCTACTTTCAAATGATTGGAAGAGGGTCGAGGGTGCTAGATAATAAGTCGGAGTTTACGGTAATTGATTTGGGTAACAACTTGGCCAGATTTGGTCTGTGGGAAGCTCCTGTGAACTGGGAACACATTTTCCGCAATCCAGACATGCACTTGAATAGCATTCGATCTGATGAAGAGATTCAGCGGGAATTCAAATACAAAATGCCTGCGGAAATACGAGAGAAATTCAGCAAATCTGAGAATATAGATTACAATATTGCCAAGGTTTACGACCAGCTAACAAAGCAGGGAGAACGGCCCAAGGTTGTGATTGACCAATCTATTGAGCAGCATTACAATATATGTCTAGAAAACTCTAGTAACTTGCAGGAAGCTAAGAAGTTAGCAGCTTTACTTGACGAAGAAATAGAATACAGATGCAGAAAGTATAGCCATTGCTTGGCTAAAACCACTTTTAGCTATGTAAAGTGGCTGCAAGATGAATATAAGCGAAAGCTAAACGTGAAGCTGATTCAAAATTTTCAACTGACTTACATTTAGAATGACGGGTAATCGGAGCACGAGACCAACCGCTCAGATTTATAAAAACTATACCCCGGAAGATTTCAAAGTCTGGGAAACGCTTTATAATAGACAAACCCAACTTCTAGACCGTTTTGCTTCATCCGAGTACTTAAAAGCTCTTGATGTAGTTGGTTTTTCTGCTTCAGAAATCCCCAATTTCAACAAGGTAGCGCAGGTTTTAAAACCCTTAACGGGCTGGAAACTTGAAACGGTACCGAACATTAGCGAGCAGAAAGAATTTTTTCAATTTCTGTCTGAAAAGAAATTTACGGCTACCTGTTGGCTCAGAACTATGGAGCAATTGGATTATTTGGAAGAACCCGATATGTTTCATGATGTGTTTGGCCACGTTCCGTTATTGAGCAATACACCCTACACTAACTTTTTTGAAGCTATTAGTCACTTGGCTTTAGAACACATAGACAACCCCGCGGCTATTGAACTTCTTGGGCGTATTTACTGGTTTACCATTGAGTTTGGACTGATTAGAGAAGGAGGGAAGTTGAAGGTTTATGGAGCGGGAATTATCTCATCTTATGGCGAGACAAACAACTGTTTGACCGATGCAACCCAGAAATTTGACTTTGACGTGAAGCAAATATTAGCCACAGACTTTCGTACCGATATTCTTCAGGATAAGTACTTTGTAATTGATTCATTTGAGCAATTGTATGCGTCAATTCCTGAGATAAAAAAGCAACTAAAAAGTTGTTTGTAAACATTTAGACCTAACATTTGTGCAGCGAAAGCAGGCGCAAAACATAAATACAAAAGAGAATGAGCAAACCTGATTTTTACAACGACTTAAACTTGCCTGTAGTAGCGGCACCTATGTTTCTAATCTCTGGACCTGAAATAGTAATAGAGTGTTGCAAAAACGGAATTGTAGGCACGTTTCCAGCTCTTAACCAACGAACCACAGAAGGTTTTGAAGAGTGGGTAATTGAGATTAAAGAAGCACTTGCTACGTTTGAAAAAGAATCGGGGAAGAAGGCTGCGCCATTTGGAGTAAACCTTATTGTGCATATGACCAATCCGAGGGTGCAAGCCGATTTGGAAATATGTGTTAAACATAAAGTGCCAATCATCATTACCTCTTTGGGAGCTGTATCTGAATTGGTAGATGCAGTTCATAGTTATGGTGGCTTGGTGTGGCATGATGTAATTAAGAAACGCCATGCAGAAAAAGCTGCCGAAGCAGGAGTAGATGGCTTAATCTTGGTTGCGGCAGGAGCAGGCGGTCATGCAGGAACGCTCAATCCAATGCCATTTGTTCAAGAAATACGTGGCTTTTACAAGAAGACAATTCTTTTGTCTGGTTGCATGAGCAACGGACAAGATGTGGCTTCTGCCATGCAAATGGGCGCTGATTTTGCGTACATGGGAACGCGATTTATTAATACAACCGAGAGTAGAGCTAGCGAAGGATACCGAGACATGATTATTGAAAGTGGCGCAAGCGATATCGTACATACAGCTGCGGTTTCAGGTGTTGCGGCCAATTTCCTTCGTCCGAGTTTAGAGGCAATGGGAATAACCCAAGAGATGTGGGATAAGAAAGCCAAGATGGATTTTGGTAAGGAGCTGGATGCCGCTCAGGCTGAAGCAAAGGCCTGGAAGACATTATGGTCTGCAGGGCAGGGTGTAACTACTATTCACGATAATATACCAACAGCAGAACTAGTTGCGAGAATTAAAGCAGAGTTTACGGCAGCCCTGAAGAAGCAAGCCGCTCTTCTTGAAAAGTATAGCTAGGATTGTTCTTCATTAGAATTAACCAGCGCAGGAGTTCTTAATCAAAAGACCTGTAACCACTTCTACATTTGGAATTATGTCCATAAGAGTAATCGAATTATTTGCGGGTGTAGGTGGGTTTAGAATTGGGCTAGAAGGCTATCCGAAGCAAGAAGACAGTAACTACAACGTAGTGTGGAGTAACCAATGGGAGCCAAGTACCAAGGTGCAGCATGCCAGCATGGTTTATGCTAATAGATGGCCCACCGCAAACCACTGTGAAGAGAACATTGAAAATGTAATTGAGCATAATTTTGATCAAATACCTGATCACGATATGTTGGTTGGTGGCTTCCCCTGTCAGGATTATTCTGTTGCCACCACCTTAAGAAATTCGAAGGGACTTAGAGGTAAGAAAGGCGTTTTATGGTGGAGCATTGAAGCCATTTTAAGAAAGAAGGGCGCTAAATGCCCGAAGTATTTGCTGCTAGAAAATGTGGATAGGCTTTTAAAGTCGCCAGCCAACCAGAGGGGCCGGGATTTTGCCATAATGCTATCCTCTTTAAATGCCCTTGGCTATGCTGTAGAATGGCGCGTAGTGAATGCGGCTGAGTACGGATTTCCGCAAAGAAGGCGTAGAATCTTCCTTATTGGCTACCATAAAAGTACAGCAGCATACAAGAGTGTTAAAGCAGAGAAAGAGAAAGCAACTTGGTTAACTACTAACGGGGTTATAGCAAAAGCACTTCCTGTAAAAGGTTTGGTTGGTAAACTAACAACAGGTCTGTTGGAAGCGGATATTCAGGCGGTGTCAGATGGTTTTAATGCAGCGGGCGGCAATTCCCCTTTCGCTAATACCGGATTGATGATGAACGGTAGGTACTGGACCGCGAAAACTGAAACAGACTATTCAGGAGAAAGAACCGTGCTCGAAGATGTGTTAGTTGAGACCACGGCTGTTCCGAAGGAGTTCTTCATTTCTGAAGCTGATTTAAAGAAGGAAAAGGGTTGGATTTTTCAGAAAGGAGCCAAGAAAATTGAACGTACCAATAAGGCCGGACATACTTACACGTTTGCAGAAGGTGGATTGATTTTTCCTGACCCGTTGGACAGTCCTTCTAGAACGATAATTACTGCTGAAGGTGGAAGTTCTGCATCTCGCTTTAAGCATGTAGTGCTTAAAGATGGAAAGTATAGGCGTTTGATGCCTATTGAGCTTGAGCGATTGAACATGTTCCCTGATAATCACACCAAGCTTACTGGTATTAGCGACCAGAA
>CALCGD010000132.1 GCA_937900875.1 uncultured Flavobacteriales bacterium | reverse complement strand
CAACATGTTTTGAACAGTGTGATGGAACTGCAACAGCATCTGGCATTAACGGAACGACTCCATATCAATACCTCTGGGATGACCCTGTGCTACAGGTTACTACTATTTGCACTGGGTTGTGTGCAGGAACATTTAATGTTGGAGTTGAAGACGCAAATGGTTGTCTGGCTACAGCACAAGTAGTTATCTCAGAACCTACGGAGGTTACGGTAACTGCCGTGATGGATTCTCAGGCAAATTGCGGGCAAGCTGACGGAGTTGCAACCGCCACTCCAATGGGCGGAACAGTTGCTAGTTCGTACAGCTATTCGTGGAATTCCTCACCCGTTCAGACTACAGCAACAGCAACTGGTTTGTTGCCAGGAACCTATACCGTCACTGTTGCTGATGACAATAATTGTTCGGCATCTGTAGACGTTACCATTACTTCGACACCTGGTTTTACGGCTTCCATCAGCGCATTTAACGATGCAGCATGTTTTGAAGGCTGCAATGGCAATGCCACTGTAACTGCCTCTGCGGGAACAGTTGGTCTTCTAACTTATAGTTGGAATACAGTTCCTGCTCAAACAAGCCAGACAGCCATTGATTTATGCGCTGGCGATTACATCGCTGTCATTACTGATGATGTAGGTTGCATTGGGACAGATACGGCTTCCATTTCAGAACCGCTTGAAGTTGCTACCGTTTTGACCACCTCGGTTAGCCAAATTTGTATAGGACAATCGGCAACTCTTTCTGCAACGGCCTCGGGAGGAACCACACCTTACACTGCTTATACTTGGACTGCAAATCCTGCTGATGGATCTCTTCTTACAACCCAGCAAAATCCGACAGTATCTCCAATTGTTACCACCACCTATGGTTTAATTGCCGAGGATGTAAATGGATGTGTTTCTCCAGTTCAGACTATCACTATTACGGTGTTGCCTCCGCTAACCTTAAACGTAACGCGCCCAGCTTTTAATCCGGATACCGCAATTTGCCCGTATGATTTTGCTATACTCGATTTGCAAGGAGTTGGAGGCGATGGCAATTTTTCCTACTTCATCTTACCAGACAACACCAACCCTGTTCAGTTTCCAATGCAGGTTCAACCTAATGCAACGACTACGTATGATTTTATGGTTTCCGATGGATGCACAACTCCCTTTGCGTTTGCAAGTAGCACCGTTACGGTTCACACGTTACCAGATGTCATTTTTACGGGAAATGATTTAGACGGATGCCACGTTCACACGACAGAATTTACAGACGCAACCTCTCCTACTCCAATTGCTTGGAACTGGAATTTTGGTGACCCAAGTTCGGGAGCCAACACTTCGCCTAGTCCTAATGCAACACATCAATTTTCTTCTGCTGGAACGTATAACATCAGTCTAAGCGTTACAACCGCTGACGGCTGTGTTTCGGACACCTCATTTCCTAACTACGTTGAGGTTTACCCTCTACCATACGCCAATTTCTCGGCTACACCCGAAAGAACAAACCTACTTCAAAGCACCATCGATTTCAGGGATGAATCTACAGGGGTTATTGCCGAATGGTACTGGAATTTTGGGGACGGAGACGAATCTAATGACCAACATGTGGAACACGCATATTTGGATACTGGCACTTATTTAGTGAGCCTAACCGTTGTTACAGATCATGGTTGTGAAGATTTTGTGAGACGGCAAGTGATTATTGATCCTGATTTCATGTTCTACGTGCCAAATACATTTACACCAAATAATGATGGTAGAAATGATGAGTTTAGAGGTTATGGGCTTGGCGTAAAATGGGACACCTATACGCTGTGGGTTTACAACCGCTGGGGAGAAGAAATTTTCTATTCTAACGACATAGAGCACCCATGGGATGGGGTTTACAAAGGCATGCAGGCGCCAGACGAAGTTTACGTTTGGAAAATTGAGCTATACGACCTTTTAGGTGAACATCACACGTATCGCGGAAGAGTAACTTTGCTTCGATAATTTCCCAAATTTTCAGGTTCAATTCCAAGTTTATTTTTCCACGAATCAGTATTTATAACTGTCTGAAGAGATTAAGCTAGCTTTCGTATTTATTTTTTTTTTACCTCTGTACTGGCAACTTTAAAGCCTAGGCTGAGTCTGTTAGTTG
>CALCGD010000131.1 GCA_937900875.1 uncultured Flavobacteriales bacterium | reverse complement strand
AAGAAAATTTCACTAAAAAATGGCGAGAAGATTTCATTAGATGTGAAGCTTTCTACGGCAAGTACCACTCTAGATCTTGTTGTTGTTACGGGAAGCCAATTTGAGAAAAAGGTTAGCGAGGAAATGGTGACGGTAGATGTGGTAAGGGAATACCTCATTGAAAATACTGCTTCACCCGATTTAAAAGCTGCAGTAGGTAAAGTGCCTGGTGTTACCATTTTGGATGGTCAAGCTTCAATTAGAGGTGGCGGTGGTTATAGTTATGGAGTTGGGTCAAGGGTTCAATTGGTGATTGATGATTTGCCATTATTGACGGGCGATTTAAAAGATATCCAGTGGAGCGCTATTCCAATGGAAACAGTTGAGCAGATAGAGGTTGTTAAAGGCGCTTCTAGCGGATTGTATGGCTCAGGCGCAATGAATGGAGTAATTCATGTTAGAACTGGTTGGGCAACGGATAAGCCAGAAACAACTTTCAGAATCTATCAAGGTATTTATACAAATCCTGGAGTTAAGGAAGCCCGTTGGTGGGATAAAACATTTAGTCCAACTTTTACTGGAGCATTTTTCTCTCACAGACAAAAAGTGAAAAACATCGATGTGGTGGTAGGAGCTCATGCCAGTTCCGACCTTACTTATTTGCAGCGCGGTCATAGACAAGCGTTTAGGGCCAATTTTAAAACTCGAATTCAAAATAGAAAGCTGAAAGGTCTTTCTTACGGTATAAATGGTTCTGCTCAATATCAGCAAAGCGGAAGGTTTGTTTTATGGGCTAACAACTTAGAAGGTGCCTACAAACCACTCGATGGAACATCTTCTACGGATAAGTATATGTTTATAAACGTAGATCCTTGGATTCAGTATTCGAGCGAGAAATCGGGATTTCACTCTCTAAAAGGCCGATATTATCGTGTTGAAAGAAGAAACGATAGTTGGGAAGACCCTTCAGCGTCAAATGTTCTATTTTTTGATTATCGTTTTCAAAACGAATTCAAGTACAATTTCCGATTGACAGCTGGTTTGCAGTACCAATATGTGTGGAGTTTTAGTAGCCTATATCCAGACGCAGGGAACATCATCACTCACAACCCATCAATTTACGCTCAATTAGAAAAAACATTCATTGACAAAATTTCATTATTAGTTGGAATAAGAAATGAGTGGAATGAGGTGGTGACTTTAAAGAAAGAAACCACCCTGCCAATTGTAAGGGCTGGTGCGAATTTCAAGGTTGCCAAGAAAACGAATATAAGAGCTTCGTTTGGTCAGTCATTTAGGTTCCCAAGTATTGGTGAGAAGTATATTGATGCGAGTCTAGGGCCATTGAAAATTCTTCCAAATAATGACCTCGGATCAGAGAGAGGTTGGTCTGCAGAGCTAGGGGTTAAACAGGGTTTTAGGGTTTCTAAATGGAACGCTTACTTCGATTTCGCTCTTTTTTGGATGGAATTTAGGGATATGGTAGAATATCAGTTTGGCATATTTGACGTGGGTGAACCAGAACCGGTACTTGGATTTAAACCTTTTAACGTGAGTAAGGCTAGAGTTGCAGGTGTAGAATTTGGATTAACCGGAGACGGAAGCATTGGTCCAATTCCAGTCCGTGTATTTCTTGGCTACACTTTTAATTATCCTGCTGATTTACAATCAGATACATCCCAACAAAACGTTGAGGTTTATATTCAGAATTTCTTTCAAAGCATTAATAACAGCGATTCATTAACCGAATCTGCAAGTATTCTTAAATACAGAATAACCAACGTTTTTAAGGCCGACATTGAGTTGGACTTCTGGAAATTCACTTTAGGTTATAGTGCGGTTTATAACAGCTATATTAATCGGATTGATGCAGAATTTGAAACTTTTCTGCCTGGCTTCTCTGAGTATCGAGAATTAAACGATAAGGGTATTTGGAATATGGATGCGCGTCTAATATTCAGAATATCTCAGCGATCTTCAGTGGCTATGATTGCTAAAAACTTCCTCAACGAATTCTATTCGGTTAGGCCAGGAATTATGGAGGCTCCGAGGAGTTTTACTCTTCAGTACAAGCTAAAGATCTGATTCGGTTATCGTGAAGTGTTTATAGATGTCAGGGTTATTGATTTTGATTCCTGGATCAGTCAGCACTGTTTTAATCGCAATAATTACCAATACAAATACTATTGTTGGCACGATAGGCCAACGCTCCCAAGTCTTTTGCCGCGGAATCTTGAAAGAACCCATGAGCATGGCATGAATTACCATTACAAGAAGACAAATGAAAGACGAAATGAAGGCTATGGAGTTTGGAATTAAGTTTGTTGGAAATACAACCGCGGTTACAATCATAGATCCAAAAAATACAGGCAGAAGCACTTGAAATCTGAGGAACTTATACCGTTCCATTTCAGACCCAATTTGCTTTGAAGACCAAGCTGTTTGTAGAAATGGTTTCGCATACAATATTCCAATAGCTACTATCAGTACAAAACCCAAAAATCCCATTGCCCATTCGGTCGAAGGTTTATAGTACATGTAGGAAGTGAAAATGGCTAATTCAAAACCAAGAGCATCGAGCTCGCGATAGTCAAAGTTGCCAGCAAATGGAACGCACATAAGGCGCTGTGCAAGGATGGCGAACGAAATAAGGCTACCCCACAGCATAAACAAGCGTACGAAAATGTAAGATTTACGAAGTGATAAGTATAAAGCGTAGAATAATATGCCCAAAAAACCCATAACAATAGCTCCAACAGAGAAGGTTCTTTTTATGCAATGTGGGTACCATTTTGGGTCTCCGTTAGGATAAGTGTTTTGGTATTCAATGGTATCGTAATACAGAGTCGGTTCTAATCCGAAATGGGCAGCAGCCAAGGCCGTAGCGTAGTCGTAAACGATATAGAGAATTAAATAAGCGGAAGCAAAAAGGAAAGAAGAGCCAATTAATTCAGCCCACTGCACTTTTTTCTTTTGCTCTACTGCAGGAGCAATTTCGATAGAATCTTCTTCTGCTACAATTAGGTCTTCTGAATTTTCTTCAGTCGAAACCATCTTCTAAATTTATTGTTTGGCTTTGCCTACAATTCTCAGTTTAGCAAACTTCAATAATAATTGCTTGTTTCCAGCACCTTGAAAAGCAACAGTTGCTTTGATGTTTGGAGCATCACCTTCCATAGCAACGATTTCTCCTTTTCCGAACTTATCATGTATCACCTCAGTTCCAACTATCATGCGAGCTACGTGCTCGCTTGTGCCATCACCAGTGTCTAATTCGCCTGGTTCGCGGCTGTCGTCATACTTTGTAAGGTTTCTAGATTTGAGATCTGCTCTTGACACTGTTCCTGATTGCTTAGTTGATGTTCGAAGTTGTGGCTTTCTGTTCCAAGACGGTGAAGTTACAGAATTTTTGCTACTTATTGGTTTAGAGGCGTTTACATTAAGATGCTTCTCAGGAATTTCCTCTATAAATCTACTTGGTTCGCTGTGTACAAGGTTGCCCCATCTAAATCTAGAAACTGCGTAGCTGAGATTTACTTTCTTCTCTGCTCTAGTTAGGGCTACATAGAATAATCGCCTTTCTTCTTCCAATTCTTCTCTCGAACTAAGTGATAACTGAGATGGAAATAAATTCTCCTCCAAACCAACTATATGCACGTATGGAAACTCTAGACCTTTAGAAGCATGTATCGTCATTAACGACACCTTATTGTTGTTATTTGGGTCGTTGTCCTTGTCGCTATCTGTTAGTAGAGCGATATCTCTGGTGAACAAGTCGAGTGTTTTTGCTTCTGGTTCATCAATAATTTCGTCTTCTCCTGGTTTATCCTCTACAAATTCTTTAAGGCCGTTTAACAGTTCTTGAATGTTCTCATATCTACTCACCCCTTCAGGAGATTTGTCAGCATGTAAGTCTCTCAATAATCCAGACGATGAAGCTATTTTAGACCCTAACTCATAAGCATCAACAGTTTTTAACTCGGCTTGAAAGCTCTTTATCATATTAACGAATAACTCAAGCTTACTAGCCGTTCCAGCGTTAAATTGTGAGTTACGTGTTATTGGGTCGCTAATAATTGTCCAAAGGTCTTTTTCCCAATCATTGGCTAAAACAATGGCTTTCTCCAAAGTGGTTTTTCCAATCCCTCTTGCAGGATAGTTAATTACCCTCTTTAACGCTTCTTCATCTTGAGGGTTGATAACCATTCTGAAATAAGAAACTAGATTTTTTACCTCAGCACGTTGGTAGAAACTCAGTCCGCCATAAATTCTATACGGCAAGTTCATTTTTCTTAGGCCTTCCTCTATTGATCTTGACTGAGCATTTGTTCGATATAGAATAGCAAATTCTTTTTCGGTTGCCTGCTCGTTCATTTTAGTTTGAAAGATGGATTGAGCAACACTCATTCCTTCTTCGTTATCTGTCATATTTCGAGTTACCGTAATGAGTTCGCCATCGTCATTACTGGTCCAAACCGTTTTATTAAGACGGTCTTTATTGTGCTCAATAACATGGTTGGCTGCCCCTACAATATGTTTGGTTGACCGATAATTTTGCTCGAGTTTAAATGTCTTTACATCTGGGTAATCCTTCTTAAAATTCAGGATGTTTTCAATGTTGGCCCCTCGGAAAGCATAAATCGACTGTGCGTCATCACCTACAACACAAATGTTTTCAAATTTGGCAGCAAGTCTTTTTACAATTAAGTACTGAGAATAGTTGGTATCCTGATACTCGTCAACCATAATGGATTTGAACCGGTCTTGGTACTTATTAAGGACATCTGGAAAATCTCTTAAAAGCACATTTGTCCAGTAGAGAAGATCATCAAAATCCATAGCTCCAGACTTAAATAATCGGTCAGAGTATTTCTTATATACCAATCCCAACTTAGGCTTAGCACTCATCCTGTCTTCGGTGAATAGCTCATCATTTTTGAGATACTCGTTTGCTGAGATGAGATTCGTTTTTGCCGCAGAAATTCGGTTCAAAACCAAGTTGGGCTTGTAAGTTTTGTCATCTAAACCTTCTTCTTTAAGAATGGCTTTAATCAGGTTTTTTGAATCTGCAGAGTCATAAATAGTGAAGTTACTAGGGTAGCCAATTCTTTCTCCTTCAAACCTTAGAATCTTTGCAAAAACAGAGTGGAATGTCCCCATCCAAATATTCCGCGCCTCTGGGCCAACCATGGTCTCAATTCGAGACCGCATTTCTTTGGCTGCTTTGTTGGTGAAAGTGAGCGCTAGAATATTAAATGGATCGACACCACTATTAATAAGGTGTGCCACCCTATAAGTTAATACCCTAGTTTTTCCAGACCCCGCGCCTGCAATAATCATTACAGGTCCGTCTAGTAATTCGACAGCTTTCCGCTGCTCTCCATTCAACTCGTTTAAATACTCCATACGGTGTCAAAATTAGGAATCGTAATCATTGTCATCTTGCTTATTTAACCAAAATCTTCTCGGTTTTCAACATAATTAAGCTACGGATTGATCAAGTTTCCTGATGCGCGCATCTTTGTAAAATTGATAGCTTTGCTACTTGGGTAATAACACCCTAGAAGTTCATTTATTTGGTACCATGAGAAAAGTATTTGTACTAGCACTATTGTCTTTAGTAGGTGTATTTTCTATTAATGAATCTAAGGCGCAATGTGGCACAACTCCAATAACCGGAGATCTCATTATTTCGGCAAACACTTCCCTGTCTGGAACATATAATATTTCAGGTCTGTTTAGAGTAGATCCAGGGGTGGTTTGTTCAGTCACTCCATATACGAGTGGTGGTTGTGGTGAGTTAATTATCAACGCCATTGACGTAGAAGTGATGGGAGATATTGTAGGAGATGGTTCGGGATTTGCCGGTGGTTCTGGTGGTTCTGGTGGTTCTACTGGTAATAATATCGGTGGCCTCACAGGCTGCGTAGATAAAGACAACTGCTTGGTAATTGATGTTGCTGGAGGTGCTTCGGGAGCTGCCGGAACTGGCCCAGGAGCAGGAATAAATGGAAACAGCGGTTCGTTGGGAATTGGCCCGAAACAAGTGTGTGAGAATTTTGGAGACGAGTATGGTTTTGTACCAGGATCGGGTGGTGCTGGTGGTGCCGCTGGAGGCGCTTACGGTGGAGCGGGAAACACCGGGGGTACTGGAGGTGGCGGAGCGCCATATAATTCAGGAAATTTCTCAGGAATGAGCATTTCAGGATGTGCTAGCCCAGTTGCTGGCACAGGCGGAACCGGGGGAACTGTTGGAGGAATTTATGGCACGATAACAGGAACAGATATAGATTTAGGTTCTGGTGGTGCAGGTGCTGGCGGTGGCGGTAAAAGCGCTGGAAACGGCTCTGCAGGAATTAGAGGTGGAGCTGGAGGTGCGTTGGTTGCAATTTACGCTTCAGGAACAATGACCGTTGCAGGAAATATTTCGGTTGATGGAGAGACAAGCGGTGCAGGAGGGACTGGAGGGTCAGGAGGAACAACAACAGATTGCTGTTCCGATGTTTGCAACGAATGTGGTGAAAGAACCTTTTCTTCAGGTGCTGGAGGCGGTGGTGGCTCAGGTGGTGGTTCTGGTGGAGGTATTCTTCTTCAAGCTTTTGGAGTTGCAAATATTACCGGCACATTAACTTCTATTGGTGGTAATGGCGGAAACGGAGGTACTGGCGGACCAGGTACTCCTGGTTGTTCATACAACGACTTTTTCTGTGGAAGTAATAGTGGTTCTTCTAATGCAGGAACACCAGGCCAATTAGGTGGTGGTGGTTCAGGCGGTAGAATAAAAATATTCCAAAACCCATGTCAGACAAACGTAATAAGCGCAAGTGTTCTTCTTAATGGAGGAAATGGATTTGGTGGACCTGCCGATGATGGGTCGTATCATTTAGGAATCCTTGGAAATATCAGCGCGCCTACTTTATCATCTACTTCTGACAGCGTTAGTTGCTTCGGTCTGACTGATGGAGGCGCATCAGTTGTAGTCAACGGTGGTACATCGCCCTTTACATATTCATGGTCTCCTATTGGAGGAAATGCAGCTGCCGCTTCAAATCTTCCAGCAGGAACGTATGTCATAACAGTTATTGATTCCAACAGTTGCGAGGTAACTCAGAGCGTAACAATCGCAGAACCTGATACATTAACTGCTCAAATTTTCGGAACTATCAGCCCTGATTGTTATGGTGCGAGCACTGGTGAGGCATCAGTAATGGGATTAGGAGGAACTGAGCCATACAGTTATTTATGGAACGATCCGGGAACACAAAACACAGCTGCTGCATTAAATCTGCCAGCTGGAACTTGGGCTGCTGAGATAACAGATTCGAATGGTTGCGTGGCAACAGACACCGTTGTGTTAGCTGAAGCTGCTGCCTTCAATGCTACCGTGGTGGTTAATCAAACAGTGGCTTGTTTTGGAGAGTCAAATGGACAAGCTACTGTTTCTGCTAGTGGCACAGGGCTTACATATCAATGGGACGACCCATTATTACAGCAAACTGCAACTGCAAATAATTTACCGGCAGGCACTTGGAATGTTGTTGTAGCGTCATCGCAAACATGTGATACTACATTAACCGTTGTCATTACCGAACCAAATGAGTTAACGCTTATTGCTGTAGAGAATCAGCAAGTTTCGTGTAATGGTGGAGCCGATGGCATTGCTCTGGTTACTCAGCTTGGTGGTACTGCAGGTTTTACGTACCAATGGGACGACCCATCGCTACAGGTAACTGCAAGTGCCACTGGATTGGTAGCAGGTACATATAATGTGGTGGTTACAGATGCAAATCTGTGTTCGGCTACTGCTTCGGTAGTTATAACAGAGGCCTCCGCAATTTCAATTGCAGTAGCCATCGATAGTGCTTCTTGCAATGGAGCCTCAGACGCGCAGATTTCAGCAATTGTAACAGGCGGCACATCAGGATATACGTATGAATGGAATCCAGGTGCAGTGGCTGGTAACCCGCTAACGGGTATACCTGCAGGTTCGTATTCCGTAACTGTAACAGACGCAAACAACTGTACAGGAGAATTCCTCAATATATTAGTGCCTGAGCCATCGGCAATGCTTCTTTCAATGGTTCAGCAAGAGAATGTAAGTTGCAATAGCGCAGCCGATGGACTGGCTGAAATCAGCGCTGCTAATGGAACACCAGGCTATACCTACTTATGGGATGACCCATCAGCTCAGGCAACTGCCCTTGCTGCGAATCTTTCTCCAGGTACATATAATGTAACTGTTACAGATGCCAACGGCTGTACGTCAGATTGGCTAAATGTGAACATCACCGAACCAGACAGCTTGTTGGTTACAGTAACTTCTGCTACACCAATCACGTGCGATTACTCGGAAGATGGTGTTGCAGAAACTGCAGTTGTTGGCGGAACAATGCCGTACAGCTACCTGTGGGACGATGCAGCTGGCCAAACAGGAAGCACGGCTATAGATTTAGGTGCTGGCGATTTCACCGTCACGGTTACTGATGGAAATGGATGTAGCGCAACTGCGGTCGCGACTATCGACCCACCTGTAAATGTACTGGTGGCCGACTTCAGTCTTAGTCCAGATTCTGGTTTACAACCTTTACCAATAGTCGTTACTAACAACTCTGAAGGAGGCACCGCTTACGAGTGGATTTTTGGAGACGGCAGTACCATTACAACGTTTGATACAGCTTCATTTGAGTACCTGTATGCTGATTCTGGTAGCTTCTCAGTTACTCTTATTGCCTATAATGATGTTACTGGTTGCACCGATACATTGGTATTAGAAAATGGTGTGTATGTAGAGCCAACCTCGCTAATCATCATTCCTAATGTGATTACACCAAATGGCGATGGACTCAACGACATGTTTCCAATTGACCCAATAGCAAACGATTTCTTCCCATTTAAGATTAGAAACATTTTCGATTTTAATGGCGAGATATACAACAGATGGGGAGAGAAAGTCTATCAGTGGACACAGCCGCTAGGAGGCTGGGATGGTCGATCAACCAGCGGTATTGTACTCAATGCAGGTACATACTATTATGTAATTACCGCCAAAGGTGTTGATGGTGATGCCATAACCGATTACGAGTTTAAAGGAGACGTTACGCTTATCAAATAAGTGAGTGGCGCTTTCTCACCAACACTAGAAGGCACAAGCTTATCTTGTTGAAGTGAAAGCCTTGAAAACAATAACGATAAAGGGATGGCTGTTGGCCATCTCTTTGCTTTTCTGCATTGTTGCACAAGGCCAGTCTATTCGCTATTCAAATTTTTATGATTCGAATCTAGGAGCGGAATTACTGAAAGAGGGGGTGTTATTGGATGACGGTTCAATGTTGATTATTGGTAACACCAGCGAGTCAAATGGTTCGTGTTGCGGTAGGTCTTTGAATATTGTGGTTGATGAAGAAGGACTGCTGGAACACCAGTTTGTCCGCGAGGCTGTGGACACAAACATTATACCCAATGGGGTCTTGATTACCGAGGAGGGCTACATATTTGAGGCAGGTCATATTTGTGATTTCTCAGTTCCCAGCCATGGTTACTGTGATTTCTATTTAGCTAAGTTGGATCAGACAGGTGATACGCTTTTTACCAAAGTTTATGAGCGTCCCGATACCGCGGATATTATGTTGGATATTGTACAGACCAGACCAAACAAGCTCTTGCTAATTGGCTGGACTTATAATGATACGATTAGCGGAAATGCCGATCTGATGTTTCTGACCGTTGATACGCTTGGAAACGAATTGAACCGAGTTGTTTGGGGTGGGGCTGGAACGGATTACGTTCACTCTGGACTTACGGTTGATAGCTTAGGTAGCGTGATTATGGTAGGTTATACAGGAAGTTTCCCAAGCTTGAATAATGGTCGTTCTTGGGTTGTAAAAACAGATAGTGTTGGAAACGTTCAATGGTATAGAACTTATTCAGGAATAGGGGCGGCAACGGCAAATGGGATTAGGGCAACTAAACTGGCGGATGGAAACGTAATTATCTCTGGTGGAAAAAGCGGAGACGGTTACCTTCAAAAAATAGACACGGCTGGTAATGAAATATGGATTCAACTGTATAACGTGCCCGAAGCACAGGGCCTTTGGGACGTTAAAGAACTCGCTGATGGTAGCTTTGTTTCATGCGGTGTAACCATTGGCAATGACAACAGCCAAGCTGGTTGGTTGATTAAAACCGATGAGGATGGAGATACCCTTTGGACGCGAACCTATAACCTATCATCACTTATAGATTTCATCCGTTTTATGCTGGTAATGCCCAATGGAGATATTGTGATGTTAGGTAATGGCCGTTCACCAGGAGAAGTAAATCAAGATGGTTGGATTTTGAGAGTTGATAGTATGGGCTGTGTGGTAGAAGGGTGTTTTAGTGTTGGAATTAATGAAGAACAAAAAGAAGTTGGCTTATCGGTTTACCCAAATCCTGTAGCGGATGTACTGCGTGTTCGGTTTGCAGATAAGAGTGTTCTTTCTTTGGTGGCAATAACCATATCAGATATGCTCGGTCGTGAGGTGCTTCGTTTTAAGGCGAAAAGTAATACGGCTTTAGATGTCTCAACATTAAAGAGTGGACTATATATGGTACGCACCAAAAGCGAAAATGGCGTTTCGTCTTCCGCAAAATTTGTGAAAGAGTAACCAAAATCCACCAGTCACCCTGAACTTGTTTTCAGGGTCTATCCAGTACAGATGCTGAACCAAGTTCAGCATGACCTTACTTGTACACACAGCCTTACCGCACCACCGTCAGTTCGGGTAATTCCGGATTTTTATCGGAATTGTATCGAAAACCTTCACGCACAACCGCACTGAGATGCCATACAAACCCGCTGAACCTGTTTGCAAGCTGTCCGAGCCACCTTGCGTTCTTCTTGAGCCATCGTGCAAGCTCGCTGAGGTTCTTTGCGAGTTCACTGAACCTGTTTGCAAGCTCCCCGAAGTTCCTTGCAAGCTGTCCGAGCCACCTTGCGTTCTCTTTGAGGAATCGTGCAAGCGCACTGAGGTTCCTTGCTAGTTCACTGAACCTGTTTGCAAGCTCACTGAACCTTCTTGCAACTCAGCTGAGGCATTATAACTAGTGTCAAATCGTCCTTCGCCATCCAATAGATGGGCTTTGTATTCCGCTAAATAGCCTTCGCACTTCGCTGAGCCTTCATCGCTCAAACTACTGACACAGCATCAAGCATTCCATTAGCCTAAGACTAAAAACGAGTCTTGTTACATCTTATGAAGAGCATCATTTGTGCCTTGTCAAATCCTAATAAACAAGCTTTTTAACGTATCGCTTTTCCCAATTGTTGAAAACTGAAGCATTTCACAAACTTGGTAAGTACAAAATCGCCCCTTTTGAAAAAGAATTTGCATTTAATCTATTTCTCCTTGTTTTTTGACAACAAGTTCGTACTTTTGCCGACCCTTAAATAAGAGGGTATTGAACCAAAAATCAACGAAAGCCGCGCTATGCCTACGATTCAGCAGCTTGTAAGGAAAGGAAGAAAGACGATTACTAACAAAAGTAAATCGGCTGCATTAGACTCTTGTCCGCAAAAAAGAGGTGTTTGTATAAGAGTTTATACTACTACACCGAAAAAACCAAACTCAGCAATGAGAAAGGTAGCTAGAGTACGTTTAACCAATGGAAAAGAGGTGAACTCTTATATAGGAGGTGAAGGTCACAATCTACAAGAGCACTCCATTGTATTGGTTAGAGGTGGTAGAGTGAAAGATCTTCCAGGTGTGAGGTATCACATTGTAAGAGGGGCGCTTGATACTGCTGGTGTTGGTGATAGAACACAAGGACGATCTAAGTACGGGACAAAGCGTCCTAAGGTTAAAAAATAAGAGTTGTAGACAATGAGAAAGTCGATACCTAAAAAAAGAGAACTCGTTCCGGATCCTAAATTTCAGGACACGCTGGTAACACGTTTTGTAAATAGCTTAATGCTAGATGGTAAGAAGAGTGTTGCTCTTCAGGTGTTTTATGATGCCATTGCTATTGTAGATGAGAAAGCAGGAGAAGAAGAGAACGGCCTAGATGTGTTTAAGAAAGCCTTAAACAATATCTGTCCACCAGTTGAGGTAAAAAGCCGAAGAGTAGGTGGTTCAACTTTTCAAATTCCAATTGAGGTTCGTCCGAAAAGAAAATTGGCATTGGGAATTACATGGATGATTCTTTATGCTCGTAAGCGTAACGATAAGTCAATGGCTAGAAAACTTGCTGCTGAAATTATTGCAGGAGCAAAAGAAGAAGGTGCTGCTTATAAGAAAAAAGAAGATACGCTAAGAATGGCAGAGGCTAATAAAGCCTTCTCTCATTTTAGATTCTAAATAAGGTATTAAGAAGAAGATGGCTGACTTAACATATACAAGGAACATTGGTATTGCTGCTCACATTGATGCGGGTAAGACTACTACTACTGAGCGTATCCTTTACTATGCTGGTGTAAATCACAAGATTGGTGAGGTACATGATGGTGCTGCTACCATGGACTGGATGGAGCAAGAGCAGGAAAGAGGTATTACAATTACTTCTGCAGCTACTACTTGTTTCTGGAAGTATAAAGAAGATAACTACAAGATTAATATTATTGACACCCCAGGACACGTTGATTTTACTGTTGAGGTAAATCGTTCACTTCGTGTTTTAGATGGTTTGGTGTTCTTGTTTTCTGCTGTTGATGGTGTTGAGCCACAATCAGAGACTAACTGGAGACTTGCTGATAATTATAATGTAACGCGTCTTGGTTTTGTAAACAAGATGGACCGTTCTGGAGCTGACTTTCTAAAGGTTGTTGGTCAGGTTCGTGAAATGTTAGGTGGTAATGCAGTCCCATTGCAATTGCCAATTGGTGCAGAAGAGACATTTAAAGGTGTGGTTGACCTTGTGTATAACCGCGCGATGGTTTGGAATGAGGAGGATCATGGAATGACATTCCAGGAAGTTCCGATTCCGGCTGACATGATTGAAGAAGTAGCTGAGTGGAGAGAGAAGTTGTTGGAATCTGTAGCGGATTTCGATGACACGTTGATGGAAAAGTATTTCGAAGACCCAAAGTCGATTACAGAGAAAGAAGTTATTGCTGCATTGCGTAAAGCATGTATCGCTAATAAAGTTATCCCAATGCTATGTGGTTCTGCCTTTAAAAACAAAGGAGTTCAAACAATGCTTGATTATGTAATGGAGTTGATGCCAAGTCCGCTTGACATGGATAACATTAAGGGAATGAATCCTGATACAGAGGAGATGGTTTCTCGTAAGCCATCTGCTACCGAGCCTTTCGCGGCCTTAGCATTTAAGATTGCTACCGATCCGTTTGTAGGTCGTTTGTGTTTCTTCCGTGCTTATTCAGGACGATTGGATGCAGGTTCTTATGTATTTAATATGCGTACGCAGAAGAAGGAACGTATTTCACGTATCTTCCAAATGCACGCAAACAAGCAGAACTCTATTCCGTTCATTGAAGCTGGTGATATTGGTGCTGCTGTAGGTTTTAAGGATATTAGAACCGGTGACACTCTTTGCGATGAGAAGAAGCCAATTGTCTTAGAGTCCATGAAATTTCCTGAGCCCGTTATCGGTTTGGCAATTGAGCCAAAAACACAGGCTGACATGGATAAATTGGGCGTTGGGCTTAATAAGTTGGCAGAAGAGGATCCAACCTTCGTGGTACATACTGACGAAGATTCTGGTCAAACAGTTATCTCGGGTATGGGTGAACTTCACCTGGAGATTATTATTGACCGACTGAGACGTGAGTTCAAGGTTGAAGTTGACCAAGGAGCACCTCAGGTAACATACAAGGAAGCTATTACCACCACTGTTGCGCATCGTGAGATTTACAAGAAGCAGTCTGGTGGTCGAGGTAAGTTCGCTGATATTCAGTTCGACCTAGGTCCTGTTGATGAGGATTTCGTTGGAGAAGGACTTCAGTTCGAAAACAAAATTAGCGGTGGTAACATTCCAAGAGAATTTATCCCGTCTGTAGAGAAAGGATTCAAGATGGCCATGAATAATGGTGTTCTTGCAGGCTTTAAGATGGATACGCTAAAAGTGACATTGAAAGATGGATCTTTTCACGCGGTTGACTCGGATGCATTGTCTTTTGAAATTTGTGCTCAAATAGGATACAAAGAATCTGTTAAGAAGGCAGGTCCAGTTTTGCTTGAGCCGATAATGAAAGTTGAAGTTGTTACTCCAGAAGAAAACATGGGAGATGTTATGGGAGACCTTAACAGAAGACGTGGTCAAATGCAAGGAATGGATAGCCGTGGCACAGCTCAGGTTGTTAAATGTCTAGTTCCACTTTCTGAAATGTTCGGATATGTAACTCAATTGAGAACAATTACTTCTGGTAGAGCAACATCTACAATGGAATTTGATCACTTTGCGCAATGTCCAAAGAGTGTGTCTGAAGAAGTTATTGCAAGAATAAAAGGAGAAAAAGTTAGCTAATAGTCTGATAAAAGAATCATGACCCAAAGAATAAGAATAAAGCTCAAATCTTACGACCATAACTTGGTTGATAAAAGCGCTGAGAAGATTGTAAAGACGGTAAAGTCTACGGGAGCCATTGTATGTGGTCCGATACCATTACCAACACATAAAAAAATCTACACAGTACTTCGTTCAACTCACGTTAACAAGAAGTCAAGAGAGCAGTTCCAATTCAGTTCTTACAAGAGACTGTTGGACATCTACAGCAGCACTGCAAAAACAGTTGATTCGTTGATGAAACTGGAATTGCCTAGTGGAGTTGAGGTAGAGATCAAAGTATAACGATTAGTTTAATCATTAATTAATAGGTCATGTCTGGACTTATAGGAAAGAAAATAGGAATGACAAGCTTGTACAGTGAAGCTGGCAAGAACATTCCATGTACCGTGCTAGAAATAGAGCCATGCACTGTAACGCAAGTAAAATCTGTTGAAACAGATGGTTACGAAGCTGTACAGGTTGGTACTGGCTATCGCAAGGATAAAAGAACAACTGCTGCTCTTAAAGGTCACTTTAAGAAAGCTGGTTCTGAGTCTAAGCATAAGATGGTTGAGTTTAGAGCACACCACGGAAACACACCGTTTTCTGACGATGTTGTTCTTGGAAAGGAACTACGAATCGAGGAAATCTTTGAAGAAGGCGAGTACGTTGATATAATCGGCACTTCAAAAGGAAAAGGTTTTCAAGGTGTTGTAAAACGTCACGGTTTTGCAGGAGTTGGTCAAGCAACACACGGTCAGCACAACAGACAACGTCATCCTGGTTCTATTGGAGCAGCATCTTATCCAGCAAGAGTTTTTAAAGGCTTGAGAATGGGTGGTCAGATGGGAACTGATAGAGTGAAAATCCAAAATCTTCAGGTATTGAAGATTGATTCTGAAAAGAATCTACTTGTAGTAAGTGGTGCAGTACCTGGCGCCAAAGGATCATACATTATTGTAGAGAAGTAATAATGGAATTAGCAGTAGTAGATCAAAAAGGTAAGGCAACTTCAAAGAAAGTGAAGTTGAGTAAGGATGTTTTTGGCGTAGAGCCAAATGAGCATGCCATCTACCTAGATGTAAAGCAATATTTGGCAAATCAGCGTCAGGGAACACATAGCGCAAGAGAGCGTTCTGAAGTTCGCGGAAGTAGACGTAAGATTAGAAAACAAAAAGGTTCTGGTGGAGCTCGTTTCGGGGATATCAAGAATCCATTGTTCAGAGGTGGTGGTCGAGTATTCGGTCCGCGTCCGGCTGATCACAGCTTTAAGTTGAATAGAAAATTGAAGCAGGTTGCTCGTAAGTCAGCACTGTCAGTAATGGCAAAAGAGAACTCAATTACTGTAATTGAAGACCTGAAATTCGATTCGATTCAGACCAAGACATATGTTGAGTTTTTGAATAATTTGAAGCTTTCAGATAAAAAAACTCTCTTAGTCCTGAATGAGCAAGATAAAAACGTATATTTGTCCTCCCGAAATTTGAAGGGCGCTAAAGTCGTAACTGTCTCAGAATTAAACACTTACGGTATTTTAAACGCAAACAATCTTCTCCTATCGGAAAGTGCGATTGCAACAATTGAGAAAAGTTTAAGCTAAGAAGTAATGGAAGTTCTAGTTAAACCATTGATAACAGAAAAAATGTCTGACCTAAGCGGTAAGCTAGGACAGTACGGCTTTGTTGTCAATAGAAAGGCCAATAAGGTTGAGGTTAAAGATGCGGTTGAGAAGATGTATGGGGTAACCGTAACATCTGTAAATACCATGGTTATGCCAGGTAAAAAGCGCAGCAGAAATACTAAGGCCAAGTTTATTGTAGGAAGAACTTCCGCTATTAAAAAGGCGATTGTTACTCTTGCCGAAGGCGAAACCATTGATTTTTATAGCAATATCTGATAAGCCATGGCTGTAAGAAAATTAAAACCAACTACCCCCGGACAAAGGCACAAAGTTGCCAGCACGTTCGAAACTTTGACAACTAATAGACCAGAAAAGTCTCTAGTTAAAGGTCAGAGCAAATCTGGTGGTAGAAACAATACAGGTAAAATGACCATGCGCTACATTGGCGGAGGTCACAAAAGAAAATACCGTGTAATTGACTTTAAGCGTAATAAGGATGGAATTCCTGCAACGGTTAATACAATTGAGTACGATCCAAATCGTAACGCGCGTATTGCACTTCTTTTTTATGCTGATGGTGAAAAAAGATACATCATTGCTCCTAAGGGCATTGAAGTTGGACAAACTATTCTGTCAGGAAAAGATGCTGGTCCAGAAGTTGGAAACACACTTTTTCTAGGTGATATTCCAATGGGTACAATTGTTCATTGTCTTGAGCTTCGCCCTGGTCAAGGAGCAATCCTAGCTAGAAGTGCTGGTTCTTACGCACAGTTGGTTGCAAGAGATGGTAAGTATGCTACTCTTAAAATGCCTTCAGGTGAGATTAGAATGATACTTACAACTTGTAAGGCAACAATCGGTACTGTTTCAAATAGCGATTATAGTCTTGAAGTTTCAGGTAAAGCAGGCCGATCAAGATGGTTAGGTAGAAGACCACGTGTACGTCCGGTAGTAATGAATCCAGTCGATCACCCAATGGGTGGTGGTGAAGGTAAATCTTCAGGTGGTCATCCACGTTCTAGAAACGGTGTGCCTGCTAAAGGATTTAAGACTCGAAGCAAAGTAAAAGCTTCAAGTAGGTATATAGTTGAAAAAAGAAAGAAGTAATTAGGTAATGGCAAGATCACTCAAAAAAGGGCCTTTTATTGATTTCAAACTCGAAAAACGAGCTTTGGAGGCCCAAGACAGCAGAAAAAAGACTGTGATCAAAACTTGGTCTAGACGATCAGTTATCAGTCCAGATTTCGTAGGTCTAACCGTTGCCGTGCATAACGGAAACAAGTTTATTCCTGTTTATGTAACAGAGAATATGGTAGGTCATAAGTTCGGTGAGTTTTCGCCAACTAGAACTTACCGAGGACACGGACGAGGAAAGAAGTAAGATAAAGCACTACCTCCAAGCTTAAAGCAATGGGAAAGAGAAAAAGACTAATGGCAGAAAAAATGAAGGAAGAGCGCAAGACGCAATACTTCGCTTCATTGAAGAACGTGCCAACGTCACCGAGAAAAATGAGATTGGTGGCCGATATGGTTAGAGGAATGGACGTTGATAAAGCATTGTACGCTTTGAAACTTCATCCGAAAGAAGCTTCAGCAAGACTTGAAAAACTTTTGCTTTCGGCACTTTCAAACTGGGAACAGAAAAATTCTGGAGCTGGAGTAGAAGGAGCTGGATTGTTCGTAAAAGAAATCCAAGTTGATAGTGGACGCGCTCTTAAAAGACTGCAAACTGCACCTCAAGGTAGAGCACATAGAATTAGAAAAAGATCAAACCACGTAACACTTGTTTTAGACAGCAAGAACGATTAACGCATGGGACAGAAGACAAATCCAATAGGTAATAGACTGGGTATCATCAGAGGTTGGGACTCCAACTGGTACGGTGGTAAGGACACAGCAGCAAACATTGAAGGAGATTACAAGATCCGTAAGTATTTGCGTGTTCGTTTGGCAAAAGCCAGTATCTCTAAAATTATTGTAGAGCGTACACTTAAGCTTATTACGGTAACCGTAAACACTGCCAGACCAGGAATAATTATTGGAAAAGGTGGTAGCGAGGTTGATAAGCTAAAAGAAGAGTTGAAGAAAATCACTGGTAAAGAGGTTCAAATCAACATCTTCGAAATTAAAAGACCTGAGCTTGATGCAAGGTTAGTGGGAGAAAGTGTTGCCCGTCAATTAGAAGGACGAATTTCTTTTAGAAGAGCAGTTAAAATGGCTGTTGCTTCTACCATGAGAATGGGAGCAGAAGGAATCAAGATTCAGGTTGGAGGTCGATTAGGAGGAGCAGAGATGGCGCGTAATGAGATGTACAAGGATGGAAGGATTCCTTTGCACACATTCAGAGCCGACATTGATTATGCAAACGTTGAAGCACATACAACATATGGTCGTATTGGAATCAAGGTTTGGATTATGCTAGGAGAGGTGTATGGTAAGAGAGATCTTGCTCCAAATGCCAATCTACAAAGCAAGAAGCCAGCACGTTTGGCTCGAAGAGACAGAAAGAAGTAATTAGGTAGAACAGGAAGAACAGCGAAGTTATGCTACAGCCAAAAAGGACAAAGTTCCGTAAAATGCACAAAATGAAGATGAAGGGGTTAGCCAATCGTGGCAGCCAATTAGCCTTCGGTTCATTTGGAGTAAAAGCTACTGAAGGAGCATGGATTACCGCTCGTCAGATAGAAGCAGCTCGTATTGCGGTAACTAGATACATGAAAAGAGAAGGTCAGGTTTGGATTAAAATATTTCCAGACAAACCAATTACCAAAAAGCCTGCAGAGGTTCGTATGGGTAAGGGTAAAGGATCTCCAGAATATTGGGTAGCGGTTGTGAAACCAGGTTGCGTAATGTTTGAAATTGATGGAGTTGACACCAAAACTGCAAAAGAAGCATTAAGACTAGCAGCTCAGAAATTACCTATTGCCACCAAATTTATGGTGAGAAGAGATTACACTGGCGCCTAAGATTAAGAGGACAATGGAAAATTCAGTAATAAGAGAGATGTCAGGCGAAGAGCTAGAAGAAAGACTAGCCGAAGAGCGCCTGAAGCTTGCCAAAATTAAAATGAATCATGCGGTATCTCCAATCGAGAATCCGCAAGAACTTAAACACGCACGAAGACTTATCGCAAGGTTAATGACCGAACGAACTTCTAGAAGTAAAGTAGTAAGCTGAGATGGAGAATACAGCAACAAGAAACCTTAGAAAGGAAAGAATCGGGGTTGTCGTTAGCGACAAGATGGATAAAACCATTACCGTAAGTGTAGAGCGTAAAGTGAAGCACCCGATGTACGGAAAGTTCGTTAAGAAGTCCAAAAGTTTTCATGCACATGATGAGAATAATGATTGCGGAATTGGTGATACAGTTCGAATCATGGAAACTCGTCCACTGAGCAAGAGCAAGAATTGGAGATTGGTAGAAATCCTAGAGAAAGCTAAATAAGCCATGATACAAACAGAATCAAGACTTAAAGTCGCGGACAACAGCGGAGCAAAGGAAGTTCTTTGCATACGTGTTCTAGGAGGAACGAAAAAACGATATGCTAGAATCGGTGATACGATTGTAGTAACCGTAAAAGATGCAGTGCCAGCTGGTAATGCAAAAAAAGGAACGGTTTCTAAAGCAGTTGTGGTTCGTACCAAAAAAGAAACAAGAAGACAAGACGGTTCTTATATCCGTTTTGACGATAACGCAGTAGTGTTGTTAAACGCAACTGGCGAAATGAGAGGAACACGAATCTTCGGACCAGTGGCCCGCGAGTTGAGAGAGAAACAATTTATGAAGATAGTATCACTTGCACCAGAGGTGCTCTGATATATAGAAGCAAAGCAATGGCAAAGTTTCACGTAAAAAAAGACGATACCGTAAAGGTAATTTCTGGAGAGTCTAAAGGACAAGAAGGAAAGGTACTGGAGGTTTACCCATCTAAAAACAGAGCGTTGGTAGAGGGAGTAAACATGGTAAAAAGGCACACCAAGCCAAATGCAACTCATCCTAACGGAGGAATTGTGGAGCAAGAGGCAGCTATTCATCTATCTAACCTAATGTTGGTTGACCCTAAAACAGGAGAGGCTACGAGAGTTGGAAGAAAAGAGGTGGATGGTAAGATTGCACGATATTCTAAGAAAACCGGAGAAGTAATTAAGTAATGAGTACAATACCTTCTTTTAAAGAAAAGTACCGGAACGACATCGTTCCAGCCCTTCTGGAAAAATTCCAATACAAAAGTGTTATGGAGGTTCCTAGGTTGGAAAAGATTTGCCTAAACCAAGGTTTAGGACAAGCCGTGGCCGATAAAAAAGTTTTGGAAGCTGCTTTAGCCGACATGTCGATTATTGCTGGTCAGAAAGCGGTTGCGTCAATTTCGAGAAAAGACATCTCAAACTTCAAATTGCGTAAGGGAATGCCAATTGGTGCTCGCGTAACGCTTAGAGGAGATAAGATGTATGAATTCTTGGAAAGATTGGTGGCCGTAGCTATCCCTCGAATGAGAGATTTTCGCGGAATCAATCCAAAAGGATTTGATGGTCGAGGAAACTACAACTTAGGAATTACTGAGCAAATCATCTTTCCTGAGATCGACATCGAGAAAGTGAATAAAATTCTTGGTATGGACATCACAATTGTGACTACTGCCCAAACAAACGAAGAAGCACACGCACTCTTAACAGAGTTTGGTATGCCCTTTAAAAAGTAAGCTGAGACATGGCTAAAGAATCAATGAAAGCAAGAGAGCGTAAACGTGCCGCAATGGTGGCTCGTTATGCTGAGAAAAGAGCTAGACTTAAAGAGGAAGGCGATTACCAAGCTTTGGCAAGAATGCCAAAGAACAGTGCCGCCATCAGAATGCACAACAGATGTAGCATTACTGGTCGTCCAAAAGGGTATATGAGAGATTTTGGTATTAGCAGAATCCAATTCAGAGAAATGGCCAATGCAGGTCTTATCCCTGGAGTTAAAAAAGCAAGTTGGTAAGCGATTTATTCGAAAGAAAATGACAGATCCGGTAGCAGATTATTTGACAAGAGTTAGAAATGCGATTCAAGCGAATCACAAAATCGTTGATATTCCAGCGTCTAACTTGAAAAAGGCAATTACTAAAATCCTTTTTGAAAAAGGATATATCCTTAACTATAAGTTTGAGGAAGAAGGTGTACAGGGAAGCATTAAAATCGCTTTGAAGTACAATCCTCACACAAAGGTTAGCGCCATAAAAGGATTGGATAGAGCCAGTAAGCCTGGTCTTAGAAAGTATGCTGGTGCGGGAGACCTACCAAGAGTACTTAACGGACTTGGTGTAGCAGTTGTATCTACTTCTAAAGGAGTTATGACTGATAAGGAGGCCAGAACACAAAACATTGGTGGAGAAGTTCTCTGCTACGTTTATTAAAAACGGAAACACACAGAATTATGTCTAGGATAGGATTAGCGCCAGTTGAAGTTCCGCAAGGAGTAGAGGTTAATATCAGTGAAGATAATGTGGTAACCGTAAAAGGTCCACTGGGAGAACTGACTCAAAAAATTGACGATTCAATTGTTGTAGAGCAGAAGGAAGGTTCGCTTGAATTAGCTCGTAAAAACGAGCAGAAGCAAACTAAAGCTTTTCACGGTCTATATCGTTCATTGTTGTCCAACATGATAGCAGGTGTTGCTAAAGGTTGGGAAAAGCGAATGGAACTTGTAGGTGTTGGTTATCGTGCAAGTAACAATGGTCAAGAGCTAGAATTGTCTTTAGGATTCTCGCACAACGTTGTGTTTATGTTACCAAAAGAAATCAATGTGGAAACTGCGATGGAAAGAGGTAAGAACCCTACCGTAACATTAAAATCGCACGATAAGCAACTAATTGGGCAGGTAGCTGCGAAAATTAGATCGCTTAGAAAACCAGAGCCTTACAAAGGAAAAGGTATTCGATTCGTAGGAGAACAAATTAGAAGAAAAGCTGGTAAATCAGCAAGTAAATAATAAGTAGAATGGCTACTAAACAACTTAAAAGAGACAAAATCAAGAAGCGTATCAGAAGCATTATTTCTGGTTCTGCCGAAAGACCAAGAATGTCTGTATTCAGAAGCAACAAGGAGATTTACGTTCAACTTGTCAACGATTTGGAAGGAACAACCTTGCTTGCAGCATCTTCTGCTGATAAAGGAATTGCTGACGAAAAAGGAAGCAAAACGGAAGTAGCTACTCTAGTAGGTAAGCTAATTGCAGAAAGAGCAAAAGAAGCTGGTATTGAAAACGTTGTGTTTGATCGTAACGGTTATTTATACCACGGTAGAGTAAAGGCGTTGGCCGAAGGTGCACGAGAAGAAGGATTGAAGTTCTAATTGGTTTCAATAGAAAAAGATGAAAAGAGTAAAATCAACTGATATTGAACTGAAAGACCGCGTTGTTGGTATTCAGAGAGTAACCAAGGTTACTAAGGGTGGTAGAACATTCAGTTTTTCTGCGATCGTTGTGGTTGGAGATGAAAACGGAGTTGTTGGACACGGTCTTGGAAAAGCAAAAGAAGTTACCGAAGCGATTGCCAAGGGAATTGATGATGCTAAGAAAAACCTAATTAAAGTTCCTATCATTAACGGAACGGTACCTCACGCTCAGGAAAACAAGTATTGCGGTGCAAGAGTATTCATGAAGCCAGCTTCTTTGGGTACAGGTGTAATTGCAGGAGGAGCAATGCGGGCAGTGCTTGAAGCAGCAGGAGTAAAGAACGTTTTAGGTAAGTCTAAAGGTTCGTCAAACCCACACAACGTGGTTAAGGCAACATTCCAGGCGCTAAGCGAAATGAGAGATGCCATTGCCGTATCTAACCAAAGAGGTGTAAAACTAGACGTAGTATTTAACGGATAAACCGTCTAAAGAGATAAAGCAAATGGCTACTATCAAAGTAAAACAAGTGAAAAGCGCAATCAACCGTCCTAAAAGACAGAAGTTGACGCTTCAGGCCTTAGGCCTAAAGAAATTAAATCAAGTGGTTGAACACGAAGCTAACCCAGCAATTTTGGGAATGGTAGCTAAGGTTAGCCACATGGTAGAAGTAATTAAGTAATTGATAAGGATTTAGAACGATGGGTCTAAGTAATCTAACACCAGCAGCAGGGTCTACGAAGAGTAGAAAACGTATCGGACGTGGAGAAGGAAGCGGAAAAGGCGGTACTTCTACACGAGGACACAAAGGTCAGAAGTCGCGTTCTGGTTACAGCAAGAAAATAGGTTTTGAAGGTGGTCAAATGCCTCTTCAAAGACGTGTGCCTAAGTTCGGATTTAAGAATCCTTTTAGAGTAGAGTATCACGGAATTAACCTTGACGCTTTGCAAATGCTAGCCGATGAGAAGAAGGCAACGGCTATTACGCCAGAACTTCTTGTAGAAAACGGACTTGCAAGCAAGAAAGACCTAGTAAAGATTCTAGGTAGAGGAGAGTTGAAAGCCAAATTGGAAGTAACTGCTCACGGATTTTCTAAGACAGCAGTAAGTGCAATTGAAGCAGCTGGAGGTACAGTTGTGACGCTAAAATAGTAGATGAAGAACTTTTTAAATACACTTCAGAACATCTGGAAGATTGAAGATCTAAGGACGAGAATTCTCAACACCTT
>CALCGD010000130.1 GCA_937900875.1 uncultured Flavobacteriales bacterium | reverse complement strand
GTCGATTGGCGGAAGGCCAGACGGTGAATTATAGCACCCATCAGTTATCGGCAGGTATCTACCTTATTCGTACCTCTTCTGAAGAGGGTGTGCAGACTTTGCGGTACGTGGTTACTAAGTAAAACGCATTTTAATCATCGTCCTCTACTCCATAAACTAGCCGAAAGGCTACAGGATGGTGGTCTGAATAGTAGCTAGCAAACGAAGCTACCCAATATGGGCTTGAGGCGGAAGTTGGAAACTCTTGTGCCCATTCTAGATAAAATGGTGTGAAGATGTCTATGACCTGCATACCGAAAGCGGTGTCGATGTCGGTGGCAGAATATTGCGCTTCATACATGACATGGTCGTAAGGTTTGCCACTGCTTGCCTTTTTGGAAGCCGCTAAGTTTGTTATCACACACTCATCGTTTAACGATAGCCAATTTTGAGGAAGTATGTTGGAATATTCGCTGCTGCTTTGGATGTTCATGTCGCCAACAATGAGGTAATCCTTCTCTCCATCTGTAGAGGAGTTGATGTAATTGGTAATAAAGGCGAGTTCTTCCTTTCTTTGTTCGGTAGCTCCTGCAGCTGAGGCCAAGTGCACGTTAATAATGCTGAAATCGAGGGTTTTATCAACGGTGCTGAATTGAAATCGGAATGGAACACGGTCGAAAACTTCGTTTGCCACCAGCTGTTCTGACAAGAATTCGCACCGTGCGCTATCTATGACCAAAATTTCGGGGCGATAGAAGACAACAAACCATTCTGAGGATGAACCTCCTGTATGATTCTCGTTCCTTCCAGTGTCTTCGGACGAAAGAAAGCTTGCAAAGCCATGGTCCGTCATAATATTAAAGAATGCCGCGGCTTCTACATCCCCTTTATAGGGTTGGTTTTGGGAATAGAACCCATCGTAAGGCGGTGCCACAAGTTCTTGCACAACTACTAGGTCGTATGGGGTAAGCAGGTCGCAGAGTTTCTCGTTCCGTTTGTTGGGCGAGGAACCGATGAATTTGATGTTGAACGAGCAGGCATTGAGGATGCCTTCACTGGCTGCAATTGGCTCTGGCAGCGGAACCTCCCAGCTAGGATTTTCCTTAGATAAGCGCACAAGGGTGCGGTATACGTATCCAGTTATTCCATCCTTGGTACGAACGCGGTAATAATGATTCCCGTTGTCTTCCTCTAGCAGTTTTAACTCTTCTGTAACAACCGCTTTGTAGAGAGATGTAGTCTTGCTATCGGGCAGCAAGCGTATATGCGCATTGCGAACAGGTAAGGCAGTTTGGCTGAACGCTGAAAAAGAAATAACGAAAGCCGTAAGGATTAACATGAGGCGAGATTTGAACATGTTCTAGTCCGCTTTATTGTTTTTTTTGTAGCTATCAATCTCTTTAGAGGCCGAACTGCTAATGTCTAGCCAATCTTTGAACAGTTTGACAGAGGCTTTGCTACCGCCTGCAATTATTCCCGCTGTGATAAGCATGCCTTGCCACGTTACATCTTCATGAACGGGCATTATTACCGAGAGTGCATCAAATTTCCAGAAGTAGCAGATGAAAAACGCCAAAGCAAGCGCTATACCTTCTTTGTGAAAAGAAGGAGCTTTGCGCTCTACGCTTTCGAGGGGCTGCATATCGGGTTTCTGCGGGTTCGTGGTATCTGTGCTTACAGGCTTGCGTTGCACCTTGTATGAGATTTTTTCTATCCAAAAGCGAGAGTCAAAAATCAGTGCGAGAGCGCGCTCCATAAGCATAGAGATAACGACTATGGCGAGCAATACCTCGCCTACTCGTTCGAAATCCATTGAGAAGTAATTCGGGTCCATGGGATGATGATTTAGGCAATGATGTTAACGAATAAGGAAAAATAACAAAATCCATTCTTACTGCCCTTGTTTAGGTGCTATAGTATAGAAGAATGACTGTTTTTGGCTACTGGCACAGGGTTGCTTGTAAGGTATGTGCACTAGAAAGCATCTCAATTGCACCTATGCTCAAAACCTTGGGCTGAAAAAAGGAGCTCATTGCCGAAGGGGATTGAGTTAATCGAAACTTTCGAAGAAGTCGATTGCGTCATCGTCTAGACCAGTGCATTTCATATTCAGTCTTTTGTAGTATTCGGCTTTATCGTGGTCTAGAATGTTGGTGTAGTAAGCCCACAGATTGCGGTATACGGGCTGCATTTTTCTATTGATTGCTTCATTGGAAAGTTTGGCAGCATTTAGAAGGAATGGCACCGCTTCTTCCCACCCATTATTTAGCTCGTGGTGAAGCGCAGCCATATTATTGAGCGCCTCGGGCATTAATGGGTTAATGGCAAGGGCGATGGTGTACCATTTCATCGCGCGATAGGGATCGTTGAGGTGCTGATAACACAGGCCAACGCCATATGGATAAAGCGTTTCGGGGTAATGGCATATTTCGTGCGCCTTTAAAAATTGCTCCATTGCGGCTTGATAATTCCTCATCATCAAATAGCATTTACCAAGCCCTTCATGCGCATGAAGGGCATAAGTGCCATCTGCTACGACCATTTGAAAATCGGACACTGATTCGTCTAGTCTTCCTATTTCGAGAAGAATTTGACCCCTCTGCATGAGCCCGTAATATTTTAGCCGCTTAAACTTTGACATTCTTGCTGCAATTTGAAGCGCTTTCTCCAATTCATCCTTCTCGCGATAGAGATCTATGAGCCTATCGAACACGCCACTGTGTTCGGGTTCGATTTCTAGTACTTTAAAGAAAAGGGCTTCAGCCTCGTCATAGTTTTTGTGGTGCTCGAATAGCACAAGTGCTCGATGGAAGAGAGATGTTTCGACATCATAATCATCATTAGACAACAGAATAAGCTTATCGGCCAACTCAAGTGTTCTTTCGGGTGGGTTTTTACAGATGTGGTTAATGGGAAGGAGATGACGTATGATTACGAGCTCGTCTTCTGGATGATTAATGAGCGCCTCTTCGAGCAATTTACATTGCTCTGAGAAAGGCAAATTCTCTTCGAACGACAGGTAGTCTAGTCCGTGAAAGCCAGTCATAGCCATTTGATGCGGTTTTAACTGAATGTATCTCTCGGGATTGAAAGACAAAACTCCGAGAGACACATCCGAAATAGTAACGAAAAGATACGTTAAATATTATGTTGTTATGGTTGCGGGGCGGAGGCAATTAGTTGAATGTTTAGTTCGAATGTTGCGCCCGCTTCGAGAGTGATACTGGTGGCGAAGAAATCGTAGTTGATGAGGGTTACTTCTACGTTGTGCTCGCCTGCTAGGAGGTTTTTCTTTTCGTAGCTACCGTTGGCAGCGGAAAGGATTGGTTCTGTAGCGGGTGAAATGAGGATGCTTGCATCAGCAATTACAAACCCACCTGCCAAATCTGTAACGATGCCGAATAGTGTTGCTGCTAGCGGGTCTGGTTTTGGCTTTGGTTTTTGACCTCTGCGGTCGATGATGATACGAGCTTGTTTGTAGCCATTGTATAGTTCGGGGTTTGTGTTTTTGAATTGCACCATGAGCGGGTCTAGCTGCGAATTGAAGAGTGTGGTTGCATCTGCAAAAAGGTCTTTGAGACTGGCGGTGTACATATGACGTTTGTTGATAGCGCCTCTTGGAGTGCCGAGGGCAGTTGTGTAGTCGAGTAAGGCCGTTTCCCACGCGGTGACCTGTGCAGGTAGAATACCGAAATCGGCCATGGTTGCGATGTTGTCATTAACGAGGTTAATGCGGTAGGTGCAGAAGCCTGGCATGGTATCGTCTTTTATGCGTTGAATGTCGCTGAGCGGGTAGCTGAATTCTTGGGCTAAGGTGTTGTTTCCGTTTGCCAGCGCCCATGCTTTGGCGGGTGCCATGATTGATAAGGTGAGATTGTCTAACACCTCTCTGAGGACAGTTTTATCTGTGGTTACCCCTTTAGAGGTAGCACTTTGCCCACCTATGGCTTTGTTGATTGACCCAACGATGGTATCGAGGCTGATAAAGCCGTTTGTGAGAGCGGTAACGGTGTCGATGTCGGGCTGGTTTTGGGTGTAGAAATCGTGTACTACCGTGTACATGTCGAGTTTGTTTGATTGCGGGTCGGTCATGACTTTAAGGATTTAGGTTATGCACTTATTGCGGTGCTGAAATTGGTAGATGAAAGGGTTGATGCTGCAGTTGGGAGAAGAAATACTCTTATTGATGGAGCGAAGCACGCGTTTGGGAAACAGTGAGCGGAGGTTGGGCAACGGTGAGCGGGGGTTGGTACGCAGAGAGCAGAGGTTGAGTAACGGTGAGCAGAGGTTGAGCAACAGTGAGCAGCGGTTGGGTAACGGTGAGCAGCGGTTGGGAAACAGCGAGCAGAGGTTGGGTAACGGTGAGCGGTGGTTGGGTAACGATGAGCAGCGGTTGGGACTCAATTAGCAGTGATTACATGACAGAGAGGTGTGATTATTTCGCAGTTAGCTGCGATGGAATCGCAATTATTTTCAAATGTTGTGCTCAGGCTACGTGTTATAGCTTGTTATTTTATTGATATTCGGGTATGAAAAACTTCAAATTGGAATTAAGATGTTGCGACTTAACCTTGAACAGATTTTGGGATTACGGGGCATTAAGCACCCACACACTTACCTTATTATGCATGGCTTGACGGATTCTCAGGCAAGGACCTTGCTTTCGGAGCAGATGTCTCAGATTAAAATGAAGCGGCTGACGCAGCTTTGCGAGATATTTAGCTGTACGCCTAACGACCTGATGACTTGGAATGGGCCGCCTGAGCATCATTTGGCTTGCCTTATTTGCCCTGAGACTAAATCGATTACTCAGTTGCTTGAGGGCAGAAGCCCGAATGAGCTGCGGGCTATAAGTAGGATGCTTGAGGAGGGAGGGAGATTTTGAGGGTTGCACCGCTTTGAAAAGCGGTGCTGACTTTTAGAAAGTTTGGTATAAGTTTTTGTGGTCGTAAATAGGTTGAGCAGGAGCGAATAACCTTCGTTGCACGACTTATAGATTGTCAAAAAAATAATGGATATGC
>CALCGD010000129.1 GCA_937900875.1 uncultured Flavobacteriales bacterium | reverse complement strand
ACTCCTCATGAAGTTAAAACGATTATTACGCGCGCTGGCGAGAACACAAAAATCATTTTTACCGGAGATATCTTCCAAATTGACACGCCTTACCTAGACACTCAGAGTAATGGATTGTCCTACCTAATTGAAAAAGTGAAAGGGAATAAACTTTGCGCTCATGTAACGCTAGAAAAAGGAGAAAGGTCTGAGTTGGCTAATCTGGCAAACGAGCTTTTATAGCCTTCCTCCCAAAACGGTGGTTAGCTTGTGCTTGCTAAAACCACCAGTATCGCTAAACACCTCGAAAAGGATGATATACATTCCGATTCTAGCTTTTTCCCCATTGTCAGTGGTTCCGTCCCAGGTAAACGTACCGGTGGTGGCAAGCAGCGTATTGGAAGCCACGTTTTTCGTTGGTCTTCCATTCGTATCATAAACTCGGAGGGTACCAACTAGCCCTGGCTCAGTGAAGCTGTAATTGATATTTAGAACATCGTTATAACCATCGTTATCCGGAGAAAAAATCTCGGGATCGGTACTAACTTCTCCTTGTGCGCCATTTGTTGGATAATATTGAGAGTTTTCCAACCCTGGTGTTCCAAAACCGACTGTTTCGGCAGCAGAATGCCAATTGCCCGCATCATTAACATCCCTAGCTATATCTAATCTTTCAAGAGACACCCCGTCTACCACACTCAATAGTGGGAAATGCATGTCTTCCAGGTAGGCAAACCGTTCAGATACAACCGAATCAAGGCTAAGCAGATAAACCGTTCCAGAATCGTTGTTGTAAGAGGGCATATCGGCCTCAATAAAGTTATTAATGCCATGCTGAATATAATTCATCATCACATCGGTAGTGTCTTCAGTGATAAGCACGTACCCACCAGCAGCAACCGTATAAATCTGATCTGTAATAACCTTGTGATTGCTAAGCCCGTCTTCCTCGTCATAATTTGCCAATTGCCATCCTCTCAGGTTGAGTGGCCTGTTAGTTACGTTCACGAGTTCTACATAATCGGACCCTCCAGTATAAGGGTTAAACAACACTTCGTTTATTACAAAATCGCCACTATCTGCTTCAAATGGGAGAATGAATGAAGTAGCAGAATCTACGCCTTGAAGGTTCCCCTCGCAATCGGAAACATTAGAAATTGATATCACATAAACCACTCCTGTGTCGATTGGCGTGCTTAGAACGACCGAAATGTTTTGAAAAGAGGGGTCTACCGCCAGCGCGGAACTAATAGCTAAAGATGGAGTTAGTTGGATGCTAGAAGCGTCTACCGAACCAGCATCTACCGCTTCGGAAAGCTGGACTTCTAACTCGGTAGAGCTAATTATCACAACGTTTTCTAGGGTTGGCCCTGAGGTATCAGGGGTTGAGTCAAAAACAGAGTTCTGCGCTGCAGGAGTTCCTCCAAGTACATGTGACGAACCAATCCAATTACTTGGGTTCGTACAAGCTGCAAATGGATTTATTTGTTCCAAACTGTAACCACCATCTTCCTTATCTGCATCCTGATACCAACTAAGATTGTAAGAAAGTTGATCGATTAAATTCTCACTTCCATCTTGCAAAACAATATCGTCTCCGCTGTTATTTAAAGACGGAAATGATGATACAACCACCACATTTTGATAAAATGCAAAAGGGATTGTATCCGATGCGGCTATAAGCAGAACATATTCTGATGGGCCAATAATATGCGATCCAATGGTTCCGGTAGATGATGCATCACTTAGTTTCCATCCAGTAATGTCTATGTAATTACTCGATGTATTATAAAGCTCTAAAAATTCAGATTCTGGCAACCCAACAAATGGACTAGGGTCACACATAAATTCGTTAATCACAACATCCCTAAAGACAGCTGGGCTAGTGAGGATATATATAAAAGGTATAATCTGAGTAGCCATAACGTTTGCAGAAGCGTCTTCTACATTAGAAACTGTGAGGTTATAGGTTGTGCCATTAAGAAATGCTGAGCCAAACGTGAGATGCACTAAGCTTAGATTGGTTCCGTCTAACGATGCGCTGGCAGGAGTTCCGAGACTATTGTCTGCGGAGTAGTTTGTAATTGTTTCCGCTGATGATTGATTTACCGGTTCAGAAAACAAGACATCAACTTCGTTCAAAGACGTAACCGAAACTGACACAACCTGAGGGGGCGTGAGATCTAAAATGTAATCGCCAAAATAAATATCATCATAAAAGAAATTATCCGCGCTACCTGATGAATACCTACACATAACACCCAAATGATTGGTACTTGTAACGGTGGTATTAGATCCACTTGTATGGCTTGTAAAGTTATATCCGCCAGCCTCGTCAATCTCAATCGACCATAGTCCAGAAGCATTTCGCCTAACTCTAACTCGCAGGTCAAAACTTCCTGCAATTAAAGCGTCTGTTCCCCTACAAACCGATGTAGCCACACCATTTATTGAATGAAAAAGCTCAATGGCATCGTTAGAAAGAGCTTCACCAAATTGAATGTAATAGCCCTCAGCTCCTACACCATTGAGTTCAGCGTTATCACAGGCCAACCAGAACCTGCCATAATTATTTGCCGACCCCGCAAAGGTTTGCTTAACCCAGAACTGCCATTCTTTGTCATCCAAACTAATAGAGGTAAAAGTGGTTGTTAGTATAGAGGTGTCTGCACCGCTTGGTAGTAGGTCGTTTAGTTGCAACTGGCCATCAATGTTCACAATAAATTCTGGCGTGTTGCCTTGCCAAATGGGATTCGAAGTAAAATCTCCATCCGTAAAATCGTCAGACACTTGAGACACTACAATCGCTGGGATTAGAATAAAACCAAGTGTAAATAATCGGATGATATGTGCGAACATGAAGTGCATTTTTACCGGTAGGCAAGGAGGGTAAATATAGTACTTTTGAACTCCATTTAAGTTTAAACGTTCGATACCAAAATGAGAATAGCCGTTGTTGGAGCCACTGGGCTAGTAGGGCGCAAAATGCTAGAAGTGCTGGCAGAGCGAGATGTTCTGGTAACTGAACTTATTCCTGTTGCTTCAGAGCGCTCGGTTGGCAGCACTGTCAGGTTCAAAAACAAAGATGTTTTGGTCGTTGGTATGGAGGAAGCCATTTCCTTAAAACCCGACTTTGCTTTATTTTCAGCTGGGGGAAATATCTCTTTACAATGGGCCCCTAATTTTACGGAGGTTGGTACAACGGTTATCGACAATTCGTCAGCATGGAGAATGGATAAAGACGTTCCCTTAGTTGTGCCAGAAGTAAACTTTGACACTATCGAACCTAGTTCTAAAATAATTGCTAATCCCAATTGTTCAACCATTCAGTTGGTAATGGCTCTTTATCCTTTACATCAGCACTTTGGTTTAAACCGAGTGGTCGTTAGCACGTATCAATCGGTAAGTGGCACTGGGAAATCTGCTATTGTTCAGTTAGAAGAAGAAGAAGCGGGAGTCGAGGCAAGCAAGCCATCGTATCACCATAATATTCACCGAAACTGTATCCCTCACTGCGACCAGTTTCTGGAAAATGGATATACCAAAGAAGAAATGAAACTAGTTCACGAAAGTCGAAAAATCATGGGGATACCCGAATTAAGACTAACGGCTACCGCGGTCAGGGTACCGGTGATTGGAGGTCATTCTGAATCAGTAAATGTAAAATTCGACCGACCCACATCGGTGGATGAAATTAGAAGGGTTCTCTTCGCTTGTTCAGGAGTTGAAGTACAAGACAATCCATCGCAAAACATCTATCCAATGCCACTTATCGCTTATGAAAAGGATGCGGTTTTTGTTGGAAGAATTCGAAAAGACGAAAGTGATGAAAACACCTTCAACCTTTGGATTGTATCAGATAACCTTAGAAAAGGCGCAGCCACAAACGCTATTCAAATACTTGAACGCCTTATCACCCACGGCAGCTTATGAAAACAATCGTTGTCGGCATCCTTTTATTAACGTGTCTAAACTTAACAGCACAGGAGCCTTTTTCGTATCCGAAAGACTTACGCTTTTCGACTGAAGCGGATGAAGGCTACTATCCTTGTTGGGATACAATGCGCGTTTATATGTTCAAGAACGTAGTTGACCTCCGTTTAATTCTTCCTGCTTGGCGTCCAGTTATAAATCATGACTCAGTTTCCGTTTTGGAGGGTTTAATCATGCCGACTCCAGGCCATGAAGGGTACAAGTTCGGTGTTCCGCACGTTAGTTTCGAAGACCTTCCGCTTTACCATTATACCCACGATTTTTCATTTAATGTATTCCCTGACGAAGGCTATAGAAATCTTTTTTCCCGATACATAACCATTACCAAAGACGAAAGTGGCAACGAAGTGAGAGACACAATTGTGCGTGATTGGGTTCATTGCGAATGGGAAAGCGGTTTGGCAGCTGGTAATAAAGGCAACAAATACAAAGATGTTTGCGAAGTGGGCGGTTCTGCCGGATTTGCTTCTGCTGGACATGAACGGTATGACATTATTTGGAACTGGCCTACGACTGGTGATTGGGTTCACTTAGAAGGACTATGGATTTGGGATCGTGGTCACCCTCCTGCCAGAACAGAGATGCACCCTATGCGATTTTTAGCAACAAGGAGAAATCTGCCTGACAAAATAATATCAGCGAAAGGAGATAGTGTATTCGCAACCAGAGTAGACATATTTGCCAACGGGGATGGAAGTGCGTTTTACAATAATCGGGATACTAGCGATTGGGCGCGGCCTGTAAAAATGAGTTCTAAAGATTATGAATTTAGAGTTAAAAACACCCTACCAAGACCCTCTTCAGCTTCAAAACTTGCATTCACTTTAGTAACCCAAAAAGGAAATAGTTATTCTGGTAATGTTGAGGTGAAAGCCGATGAATCTGGTTTTGCATTAGTGCGGATTCCTTGGAAATCAATTGGTCTTGTGGACACACTTGTTTTGGCCAAAACGCTCTATTTGTATTGGGACGAAGGAAATGGTGCTTCGGAAGATTATGTAATCAACTCTTATTCGGTCAGATTTAAGTCATTTAAGGTTAGGCGACTTTCAGAGCCAGTGTTAGGTCGAGCAGAACTTCGAGTTTTTATGGACATAGGCGGGCAGTATATTTTCTTTAATGAATTTGCAACGAATCATAAAAACATTCTTAACAAGGGAATTGGTAAGACGTTTAGAAGAAAATGGAAAATTAATAATTCGTTTACTGTGCACGTTCCACAAGATCGTGAGTTTAGGGTTTACGTTGGGGGTTGGGAAGCCGATGGGGCGGAAAAAATAATGGGCTACATAATTGATCAGTTTTCTGATTGTACTCCTGAACTAAAAAGTAGAGTAAACGACCTTATGTTAGACCCTACCCCCATGGGATATGGCGGATGTGAGGATGATAATATTGGCGAGGCTATTGAATACCACTCAATAAAAAGCATCTCCTTAAACAATACATTCCTGATTAAAGGTGATGGTAAGCCTTACAAGGAAAACTGTCCGTTTGGAAAGCATTATCCAGTAGATTTTCACCGATTGGAATATTCAATTCTTCAAAAATAGTAGGTGTTACAAATTGTTTCAAGCATGTTGCATCCTCAATTGTTGCTATATTAGCATGCTTAGTACCTAAAATAGTAGTCATGAGAAAACTTATTAGCTCGATTATTTGCTTAATAGCCATCGTTATTAGTCATTCAGTTAACGCACAAGGATTGAACAGTTTCACTGCATTAACTGTAGAGTCTGGTGCTGTTGTTTATGTGGATGACCACATGAAAAACAATGTTGGCGGAACAATTTTGAACAGCGGGGAAATTAGAATTAGCGGTGATTTTGATAATTCAGGAACAGATTTAATTAACGGTTTGGTTGTTCTTGATGGAGCGGCCGGACAAAGTGTGACTGGTGTATCAGCGTTTCATGGTGTTCTTGAAGTTGACAAATCTGCTGGTGCAGCAATTGTGACCAGTGGAACCACGAATATATTTGGGATTCTCCGCTTAGCAGAGGGAACAATAAATGCCAATGGAAATTTAGTTGTCGCTTCAGACCCTACAAAGACAGGTTTAGTAGATGACTTTTCGAACGTTGCTTATGATGGTTCCGTAACAGGGAATTTAAGGGTACAGAGATTTATTCCGGGAGCTGCTGGTTTTCACTATGTGGGTAGTGCGGTAAATAATGCAAACATTAGTGAATTGTCTGAGCTCGGACTTTACGGTCCTGACGGTGGTCAAATCGTTCCAGCTCCAAACTGCTCTCCACAATCTATTGACCCACAATCACCGTATGGAACGTTATTTGAATGGCATGAAAACGGACCGTGGTTGATTGCGAATTGCGACCAATCTGGTTGGTTTGTAAGAAGCAGTGGCACAATGACTAATGCAAGGGGTTATGCTGCTATTACTTCTAGTGCTGGTGCAACCATTGAAATAGGCGGTTCAATAGGAAACACATCTGAAATTAGCACAGTAGCATTTTCTGGATTAGCAAATACAAACTCAATCGGTGATGGGTGGCACCTTGTAAGCAACCCATTTCCATCTCCAATGCAGTGGTTTAGTCCTCCTGCTGGATTTGATGCTCAAGCTAGCTTATGGCAAACTTCGGGCTCCTACACAGGTACGTACCAGCCAGTATTGGCACACCCTACTAATCCTCTCGCGCTAATTGGTTCATCACAAGGTTTTTTCGTGAGATCATCAGGAGGGCCAGCCAGTTTCGCTCTTCCTCAGAATTACAGACGATTGGGCGACCCAGCTTTCTACAAAGCAGATCTTGAGAACACGTTTGATATAATCGTAGAAGCTGAAGGCTATGCTGATAAGACAAGAATACGATTTGGTGACTTCGGAGAGACTAACGGATTCGACAATATGCTGGATGCCAACAAAATGATGGCAAGGGGGTCCCAACCTACTCTTATGACCAGATTATCTGGTGTTGAGTACGCTATTAACTCCTTGTCTTTAGAAGAGCACCCAATGACTGTTCCTATGGATCTTTACCCAGGTCTTTCTGGAGACTTTAAGTTTAAGGCAGAATTGCTTGACATGTTTACCGTAGAGGCACACGTATATCTAGAGGATTTAAAATTAGGCTCCATACAAGAGTTAACCATCAACCCAGAATATACATTTGAAGCTGACGAAGCTGATGATCCTGAAAGGTTTTTATTGCACTTTAGATTGAACGGTGAAGAACCTATTTACACAGGAGATGATGTTCTTATGTATGCAAATGATCACAGCGCTTATTTGTTTCTACCTGAACTTGACGGAAAAGCAAATCTTGATGTATTCAATGCAATAGGAGAACTTGTATTTCAAACCTCCAACCTAAACGAAGGAAAGAATGAGTTTGATTTAAGCAGCCTTGCAACTGGAGCATATATTATGCGGGCTTATGTGAATGGAACTCCAATATCAAGAAAAGTTATTTTGTAACTGAACGTATTTTTTATATCGGTTAAAGAGCCTCGGTTAATATATTAGCCGAGGCTTTTTTTAAACCAACCCAATAATGATAAGGACTACCATCGATATAATAAAATACGCTAAACAGTACCCAGGAACGGCCTCTCAGAAATGGTCCATTTTCAAAATTCTTACCCACCTGCGAATTAAGGGAAACTCTTTGCCTTCTCCGTCTGAACCGGTTAGTATAAATATATTCAAGCATAAAATTTTTGGATATGACTTTCAAGCTCTTGACTTCCTGTTTAAAGAGGTTTACATCGCTAAAGATTACAACTTTGTAAGCACGAAAGAAAGCCCAGTTATTATCGATTGTGGGTCTAACATTGGTATGTCCGTTTCATATTTCAAATCGCTGTATCCAAAGTCAAAAATAATTGCATTTGAAGCTAATCCTGACGCGCATTATTTGTTAAAGAAAAATTGTGACGAAAACGGCTTCGTCAATACACAAATTAATAATGTAGCCCTTGCAGATTTTGATGGACACATTTCATTCTTCATAAGCGAATACAAAGGCACATTAACCGGGTCAGTCCTACCTTCCAGAGGTGGTACAAAAGAGCTCAAAATCACTGCAGTAAAACTGTCGGACTACATTAAGGATTTAGATCAAATTGATTTGGTGAAAATGGATGTTGAAGGGGCCGAAATGCCAATCATTCGTGACTTGCATCAAACTGGATCTCTTTCGAAAATCAATGAACTAATCGTTGAGTACCATCACAATATGCCAAATGAGGAATCGTCACTTTCTGAATTTCTTCAAATTTTTGAGTCTTCGGGATTTGACTACAGCATTAGAACTAACTTTTTCGATCTGAAAGCGTTTCAGAACATTCTAATCCATTTCTATAGAAAATAGCAAGTTCTATCATTTAGAGGTTTTCTAAACCCGCCAATTCGGCCAATCCCTAGTGTTCTTTTGTTTGTTACACTTAAGAATTAAACTGATTCTATTCTTAAACAACAACACCTTTATAAACAGTTCTTGTTTATAAGTGGGTTAGACAACACGTTGTGAAATCTGGGTTATTCAATAATATTGTGTCTCAACCCAGCGAAATGATTCTTACAGGTCTTTTATTTGCAAGTGTATTGATGACTTACATCTACTACTTGCTTCTCGAAGAAGCCGCTTAGGCATTCGGGTCCACTTCTTAATTGGTAAGGAACTGTTTTTGAAACAGAATTATCAATGCCATTCCTATGGTTATAGCCGAATCGGCCACGTTAAAAATAGCGTTGAAAAACAAGAAATGCTTATTTGACCAAACAGGAAACCACTCAGGAAAATGGCCTTCAAAAAGAGGGAAATAGAACATGTCCACAACCCTTCCGTGTAAAACCCCTGCATATCCACCCCCTTCTGGTAAAATTGTGGCTAATTGGCCATAGCTGTCAGAAAATACTAGCCCATAAAACGTACTGTCTATGATGTTACCCAAGGCTCCGGCAAAAACCAGTGATATGGCGACAATCACCATACTTGAAGCGCCTTTCTGAGTGAGCGAATACAAATAGTATCCAATACCAGCCACGGCAATTATTCGAAATATACTAAGTGCTAATTTGCCATATTCGCCTCCGAACTCCATTCCAAAGGCCATCCCGACATTCTCAGTAAAGTGGATTATAAACCAATCGAATATCTGATGCTCTTGACCAAGCATCATATTCGTTTTAATCCAAATCTTTAGACCTTGATCTGCAATTAATACGCTAAATATTACGGCCAGTGCCTTTTTCATGTGTTCCTAAAAACAAAAGAGGCCTTAACGACCTCCTTTATCATAACAAAACCCTAATAGGCCTTGTTATTGTGCGTTTTTTGCCTCAATACTAAGTGTAGCATGAGGAACTATTCGAAGTCTTTCTTTAGCTATTAGCTTGCCTGTAACTCGACAAACACCATAAGTTCCGTTTGAAATACGAATAAGAGCGTTTTCCAAACTCTGTACGAACTTTTGCTGTCTTGCTGCAAGTTGATTTATCTCTTCTCTCGATAGAACTTCTGAGCCCTCATCCATTAACTTAAAAGTAGGTGAAGTGTCATCCGTCCCGTGATCATCTTTATGTGAAAGCTGATCAACTAATAGTTGCAAATCTTCCTTGGCCTTACCAAGTTTTTCGTTGATAATTCCTCGGAATTCATCCAGCTCATCTTTTGAATATTTCGTCTTCTCTGCCATAACTCTGGTCTTTAGTTCAATGTAATAATATTTATCTCCGTTTTAAGATCTCCGACTAGGTCAACTGTTATTGAATCGGGATTATTTAAAACAGGCACTAACTCTAATGTTTCCGCCAGTGTTTCCGCGCAAATATATTTAAGATTGTTATTTACAGCATCTTTAATTCCAGCGTTCTCCTTAATTGTTAATGAAATACGGTCGGTTACTTCTAATCCTTTGTCTTTTCTGAGGTTCTGAATGCGGTTTACTAGCTCTCTAGCAAGTCCTTCTTGCTCTAGCTCTGGCGTAAGAGTAAGATCGAGCGCCACTGTAATTCCGGCTTCAGACGCAACAGCCCAACCAGGAATGTCCTTTGAGGTTATGTCAGCATCTTCTAACGTGATAGAAATTAGACTTCCATCAACCAGAATTTCATACGAGCCTACCTTTTCAAAAGTTGAAATTTGATCCTGATTCAACTGACCTATTAAGCCAGCGATCTGCTTCATTTGCTTGCCATATTTTGGACCAAGTGTTTTGAAATTAGCCTTGATGGTTTTCTCAATTACTCCTGCCGTTTCCTTAAGATACTCCAGTTCCTTCACGTTTACTTCGGAAAGAATCAGATCTTCAACAGCTCTTAGTTGACGCTCAAACTTCTCGTCTAATATTGGTACCATGACCTTAGCCAACGGCTGCCTAACACGATGCTTTTCTTTCTTTCGAATACTAAGAATGAGAGACGTTGTCTTTTGCGCAATAGCCATTCTTTCCTCCAAATCAATATCAATCGATTCCAGGTTTGCAATTGGCATGGTTGACAAATGAACTGACTCAGATTTGTCTCTACCTGTAACTGAATTTAAATCCAAGAACAGTTTATCAGCAAAAAATGGGGCAATAGGGCTCATAAGCTTTGCCACAGTCTCCAAACATGCATACAGCGTTTGGTATGCTGCTGACTTGTCTTTTGAAATTTCGCCTTTCCAGAACCTTCTTCGACAAAGTCTTACATACCAGTTACTCAAATCTTCATTCACAAATTCTTGAATAGCGCGACCAGCCTTCTTTGGCTCAAATTCCATGAAGTATTGATCAACCTCGGCAACCAAAGAGTTAAGCTTAGAGATTACCCAACGGTCAATTTCTGATCGTTCATGGAATGGAACCTCAGCATCGCTATAATCATAGCTGTCAATGTTCGCGTAAAGCGCATAGAACCCATAGGTGTTGTAAAGCGTTCCGAAGAATTTCCGCTGCGATTCGCCAATTCCCTCAAGATCAAATTTGAGATTATCCCAAGGCTCGGCATTCGTGGTCATGTACCAGCGAGTTGCATCAGGGCCATACTGTTTGATGGTTTCAAATGCATCAACCGCGTTGCCCAATCGCTTCGACATTTTCTGTCCTTGCTTATCGAGTACCAATCCGTTTGAAACCACATTCTTGTATGCCACTGAGTCGAAACACATGGTTCCAATCGCGTGAAGAGTAAAGAACCAACCGCGAGTTTGGTCAACTCCTTCAGCTATGAAATCTGCTGGATAATAGCTTTTCTCATCTATCAACTCTTTGTTCTCAAAAGGGTAATGCAACTGCGCGTAGGGCATTGCTCCAGAATCAAACCACACGTCAATTAAATCGGTTTCTCGAAGCATTGCTTCACCAGAATCAGAAACAAGAATCACATCATCCATGTATGGGCGATGCAAATCGAACACATCGTAGTTTGATGCATCCATATTTCCTGGTTTAAAATCAGCAAGTGGGTTGGACTTCATCAATCCTGCGGCTACTGCTTTCTCACATTCCTCTTTCAACTCCTCTGCCGAACCAATACATTTTCTCTGTTTTTTATCCTCGGTAGACCAAATTGGAAGAGGAATTCCCCAAAAACGTGAACGCGAAAGATTCCAGTCCTGCAGGTTTTCCAGCCAATTTCCAAAACGACCTGTTCCAGTACTCTCTGGTTTCCAATTGATGGTTTTGTTAAGCTCTATTAACCGGTCTTTCGCATCGGTGGTTCGCACAAACCAAGAATCAAGTGGATAGTACAAAATTGGCTTATCTGTTCTCCAGCAATGCGGGTAGCTGTGAACATATCGCTCAACTCTAAATGCTTTGTTCTCTTCTTTAAGTTTGATAGCAATCCGCTCGTCAACAGATAGATAGTTGTCTCTACCCTGTTTTTGAGTTTGCTCGGCAATCTCTTCTTCCGTGTAGTATTCTGACTTTACATATTCTCCAGCAAAATCAGTTACTTCTTTACGAAATCGCCCTTGTAAATCAACCAGTGGCACCTGATTTCCTTCTCCATCATCAAGAAGCATTGCACCAATTCCAGCTACTTTAGCAACACGTGCATCGTCAGCTCCAAAAGTTGGTGCAATATGAACTATTCCAGTTCCGTCTTCAGTTGAAACGAAGTCGCCCGCTATTACTCGAAAGCCATCGCCATCTGGTTGTGCGTATGGCATCAATTGCTCATACTTTGTTCCAATTAGTTCAGACCCCTTGAATTCTGAAACAACCTGAAATGGAATGTTTTTATCTCCATCATTGTAATCTTCAAAGCTCAATTCAGCATTTTCGGCCTTAAACCATTTAGAAACGAGTTCCTTGGCTAAAACAACAACTACTGGTTTAAATGTGTATTGATTGAAAGTCTGAACCGCCACGTAATCTATCTTCTCACCAACCGCCAAAGCCGTGTTAGATGGAAGGGTCCAAGGTGTGGTCGTCCAGGCTATTATGTGTGTTTCACCGCCAAATTTCTCGTCCAAACTTGGAGCGCGGAATTGAGCTACAACCGTTGTGTCTTTTACATCTCTGTAAGTTCCCGGCTGGTTCAACTCATGCGAACTCAAGCCTGTTCCTGCTTTCGGAGAATAAGGCTGAATGGTGTAGCCTTTGTACAGCAAACCTTTATCAAACAAGTTTTTTAGTAACCACCAAACTGATTCAATGTACTTGTTATCGTATGTCACATATGGATGGTCCATATCGACCCAATACCCAATCTTACGAGTAAGGTCATTCCAAACATCCGTGTATTTCATTACCGCCTTGCGACAAGCATCGTTGTACTCGGCAATTGTAATGGTTTTTCCGATGTCTTCTTTGGTTATTCCTAGCTCCTTCTCTACACCAAGTTCAATAGGCAAGCCGTGCGTGTCCCAGCCTGCTTTGCGCTTTACCTGAAACCCTTTTAAAGTACGATACCTACAGAAAATATCCTTGATTGTACGGGCCATAACGTGATGAATGCCTGGCATGCCGTTCGCAGAGGGAGGGCCTTCGTAAAAAACAAATGGTTCATGACCCTCACGAGTATCAATACTCTTTTGGAAAATGTCGTTCGCTTCCCAAAATTCGAGAATCTCATCCGCTATTGCCGGAAGGTCAAGTTGTTTGTATTCGTTGTACCTCTTACTCATCTGTTTTTTCCAAAAGGAGCGCGAAGATACAAAACGGGATTTGTTCTTAATCCCTATGGTTTAGTGTGCTAAACGGTAGCTATAACCTTTAATTCAATTCCGATTGGAGTTGGCAAGCAATTAATCTCAACCGTAGTTCTACACGGCAAATTATCCTTGAAATACTCTGCGTAAATCAGATTATAGGTTTTGAAATCGTCTTTCATGTTGGTTAGAAAAACTGTCACATCAATGATCTTATTCCAGCTTGAACCAGAATCTTCCAAAATCATTCTCACATTATTGAACACCGAATGGCATTGCTTTTCAATATCGTAAGAGGC
>CALCGD010000128.1 GCA_937900875.1 uncultured Flavobacteriales bacterium | reverse complement strand
ACAGAAGACATTATAAGATTAGAAGCCCAGGGTAAATACACAGACATTTATTGCGAGCGGGGAAAAATGCTCACATCTTCCAAAAACATTGGCGAATTTGTAGAAATGTTAAACCCAAAAACATTTGTCAAAATTCATCGGTCTCATTTAGTCAATTCAGATAAAATTCTGAAATATTTGAAAACAGATGGGGGTACCTTAATCATGAAAGACGAGAAGGAACTTCCCGTTTCTAAATCGGGAAAAGAAAGGTTGTTTGAATTGCTTTGAGATTGAGAATCTCATGAAGTTTAACATAATTAGGGTTGTGATTCCTAACCTGATTATCGAACTTAGAACACCTTATTAAACCCCTATTTCTAATGATTCTTATTGCATTTTTTAGCGGTGTAGCACTATGGACTTTCTTGGAATGCATGCTACACCGATTTCTTGGTCACGAACACAAAGGCAAGAACTTCTTTAAAGACGAGCATTCGTTGCATCATCAAAAGGTGCACTATTTCGCACCAGCTTATAAGAAGATAGGTGCAGCCGTTTCAATAGCTGTACTTCTAACCGTTACCCTCAGTTTAATCCTTTCTTGGTTAACAGCCATTGCTTTTGTGCTTGGTTTAATGGGCATGTACGGATTGTACGAAACCACGCATAGTCGCTTTCATAAACGCGGCCCCATTGCCAAACCATTTATCGTACTTAGAAAGCATCACTTCTACCATCATTTTCACCAACCTAAACTAAACCATGGGGTAACCACCCGTATTTGGGACCGTGTTTTTGGAACATTCCACCGTGTGGAAACGGTAAAAGTGCCCCGCAAAATGACCATGGATTGGCTAATGATAGGAGAAGAACTGAATCCGAAATTTGAAGGTCATTTTCAGTTGAGGTAAACCACAAAAAACCCCATCCCGAAAAGACGAGATGGGGCGCAAAGCTGTCGGCTGTGAACGACTTCGAAACCTGCTGGTTAAAAATCTGCCGCAGCTTAGGTTTTTAGGTCACAACCATTATCACTATGTCGGAGTAAGGACCATAGCCCTTGGCGCCATTGGCGCGCACCCGAACTTCATACTGCATAAGCGATTTCAGATTTTCAATCTCAATGCTTGCAGGTTTACTGGCCGTGGTAAACCAAGCCCCCTCCTCTACTTCCTTTTCAGGCTCAATCGGTTCTCCTGTTGGTGGTGGCGGTGGTACAGGCAGTTTTATCTGCTCTATAGGCCGCACACCTACCTCATAAAACCCTGCATTTTTAACAGGACCCCATTTCAATTTAAGCGCACCAGAAAGTTCCGACCTCAAGTTCTTTACTCCTTGCACTTTCGGCATATCGCCTGCACTGGTACGTGGTTTAGTATGTCTAAAACCCGAGCTGAGAATAATGTCGGTATCTCCATCCGCTTTGAGCGTAACGTAGGTTCTTAACTGACGCACCATATCGTCTACCACCTTCTCTTTACTGCGCATGGTAGCAATGCGTTCTATGCCTCCAAACTGCGCATTATCTGCCGCAAGTGTTTGTGCGTTTATCGCATCTAGGTAGTCTGCATACGATACGGGAGGGTCGGAAAATAGTGGGATAATCGACATCTTTGCGTGGATGTCGCGTTCTTCAGGCGCCTTATCTTCAATTGGCCTACTAGTGTCAAATACTGCTTTGTAATAGCTCATGGCTTTACGTGTTGTGCAGAATTCGATGTCGTTCGCCACAAAGATAAATTGAAAAGAATAATACGTGATACCTTGCTATATGTTAAAAAATGTTAAAATGCATTTTTGTACACGTAATTAAGAACGAACAACCCATAGTATTTTGCCAATACAACTCCCCTACTTAGGTGCTAATGGGCCTTATTTCCCGTCTTTTTGTTCCGTTGCATAGCCCTTACGCCCTCCATTTTCTTCCTTTTTTAGTCGTTTTTATTGCTTGATCAATAATTTTCTAAACAAGCCGAACAATTGCCCTTGTTTGGTTATTCTTTTCTCTTGCTTACCCAACCGTTTTCTTTGGGTGCTTTTTCCTTTTCCTTACTTGTTTTTTTCCTAAGCATGCTTATTCCCGCATTTTGCTTGCTTGGTTTTTTGCTCAGTTAGTGTGCTGAGGGATTTTTGAGGAGTGGTTTTTAGAATCAGGTGCACCCCAAATATTCCAGCGCGAGGACGTTGTGAATATTGAAATACGTTGCTAGATTAGCAT
>CALCGD010000127.1 GCA_937900875.1 uncultured Flavobacteriales bacterium | reverse complement strand
AAAAGTTAATTAGGAAGGATAAATTCCACTATCCAACCCCCTTTTTTGCGAGGCCCATTCATAACCTGAATGGGCCTTACTTTTGCAAGGTGATTAAAGAACTGTTTTCGAGTGTGTTAATTCCGTTGATACTGGTCATCATCCTGGTGTTAGTGAAGGTAGCCGAGTTGGTATTTGATACTGATTTCGTTCAGTTTGGAATTTTCCCCAGAAAGGCTTCTGGCCTTATAGGAATACTTACGTATCCATTTATACACTCCGATTGGAAGCATCTAGCCAATAATTCTACTGCACTTTTGGTGCTAGGCACAATGCTATTTTACTCTTACCGGAAGGTTGCAAGTAAAACCTTGCTTTGGGTTTATCTAATTAGTGGAGTATGGCTTTGGATTGGAGGAAGAGCCAATTTTCACATTGGTGCCAGCGGAATAGTCTACGGTCTGTTTGGATTTCTTTTCATCAGTGGGCTAATTAGAAAACATCTAAAGTTGATGGCGCTCTCTATGTTGGTCATTTTCCTTTATGGCTCATTGGTTTGGGGAATTTTCCCAATTGACGAACGAATTTCGTGGGAAGGTCATTTGTTTGGTCTATTTGCAGGAATAGTTGTGGCAATTGTATATCGAAAGCAAGGCCCACAACGCCCAAAGTATTCCTGGGATTTTGTTGATGAAGAGATAGTGCCAGAGTGGTACCCGGACCCAGAACGAGAGAGAGCTAGACAAGCAGAGCAACAATTAGAAAAACAAAAGCAGCAAAAGTTGAAGGAGGCAGAAGGGCCGAAAATCAACATTAATTACGTTTATAAAAAGAAGGATGGAGAAGCAAATCGGAACTAAAAAGCGTGTTTTTTCCTTTATTCTGTATGCAGGATTAGGCATAACGACCGAGGTGTTTTTTACTGCATTTGTCGATCTCATTACTTCTGAAAGTTTGGACAATTTGGCGCTACGAGGGTACAGCTACATCTGGATGTTCCCTATATACGGGGTTACTTCTATCGCTTTTCCAATTGGTTTTGAGATTTTGAAAAAATGGAATCGCCTGCTACGATATTTTACTTATGCAGTAGTAATTCTTATTGTAGAGTTGATTGCTGGTTTTTTACTCGAACAAACAACAGGAAGTTGCCCGTGGGAGTATCAAGTTGGTTGGCATTTCGGTGGCTACATCCGATTCGATTATTTACCGCTATGGATGCTGTTTGGGGCTATAATCGAAGAGTTTCACCGCTTTAACAGAAGTATTGGAATCGCATAAAAAAAAGGGCTTGCCAATGGCAAGCCCTTTTACTTTTAATTAGGTTGAATATTAATTGTTAAGCATAACGGGCATCACCAACATAAGTAGGTTTTCACCTTCAACAACAGATTCACTAGGTAAAAGAATTCCGGCTCTATTTGGCTCAGACATTTCAATTACAACTTCTTCAGTTTCTACGTTATTCAACATTTCAATCAGGAATCTTGAATTGAATCCGATTTCCATGTCTTCACCTTTATAGCTACAGGTTAACCTTTCATCTGCATTATTAGAAAAGTCTGGGTCTTCAGCAGATACATGTAACTCGCTTCCAGCCATCTTTAATCTAACCTGATGCGTTGTTTTATTTGAGAAATAAGACACACGCTTTACTGAGCTTAAGAATTGTCCGCGGTTAACTTTCAATACGTTAGGATTAACCTTCGGTATTACTGCATCGTAATTTGGATAACGACCATCAATTAATCGACAAACCAAGGTCACCTCTCCAAAACTAAACCGAGCATTGGTCTCGTTATACTCAATATTTACATCGGCCTCTTCCGTTGCCAATACGTTTTTGAGTAGGGTTAAAGGTTTTTTAGGCATGATGAAAGTTGCTCCTGCATCTGCCTTGGCGTCCGTTCTCGTGTACTTTACCAACTTGTGGGCATCCGTAGAAACAAACGTTACGCTATCAGAATTCAATTCAAAGTAAACCCCAGACATTACGGGTCTTAACTCGTCATTACCAGCGGCAAAAATTGTTTTGCTAATAGCTCTAGCCAAAAGGTCAGATGTTACAACAGTTGAAGCGGCTGCTTCAATTTCTGGAGATTTTGGGAATTCACTTCCGTTTAATCCGGCCACATTGTACTCGCCATATTCTGATGTAAACCGAACAGCAAAGGTTTCTTGATTAACCGAAAACGTGATTGGCGTGTCAGGGAAACTTTTTAATAAATCGAGTAGAATTCTTGCAGGAATAGCAACTTGACCTTTTTCCTTAGATGTAACTTCAAAAGAAGTTGTCATGGTGGTTTCAAGGTCTGAACCCGAAACTGTCAGTTTATTCTCATCAATTTCAAACAGAAAGTTGTCGAGGATAGGAAGCGTGTTGTTTGTGCTTACTACACCACTTATTGCTTGTAAATTCTTGAGTAACAATTGACTCGAAACAATGAACTTCATGTGTGTTTTTTTCGATTGGGTCACAAATATAGATTAATGCACCTTTGAACGCTTCAAGGTGTTGAAAACTATGAATTAGTTATCTCTTCTTAGTTTAGGGTCAATAAGCAAATTTTCAATTGGCGTGGTAAGTCTATCAAAGGAGAAATACTGGATAAGCGCCACTTCTGTTTTGCTTCCATTTAGCACACCGTGCATTCGATCCGTATCCCACTTTAGTGGATTTCCGTCTATATCTAAAGATCCAGGGTTGGCCGGTATTTGATATGCGGTCACAGTTTTTGTGGTCCCTTTGGGGTCGGTTACCGAAATGGTGAAATATGGTTCTGATTGTAAGATGCTGTCAACACGCTCTTGGTCGTAAGGCTGAATTCCTTCAAACCTGATGTTTCTGTAGCTCAACAAATAACGTTTCACGAAAACCGTATCCATGTTTGGAACTATTTGCTCTGAACCATTGAACAGCTGAACAGTACGTTCACTAGAATGCGTGATTCGGTATGATTTTTCTGGGTTTTGGTGAAACTCAACTTTTACTTCTGCAATTTGAGGCAAACGGTTTGAGAAAACTTCGCTGTCTCTCCATTCCAAAGTCCTAGTCAAGTATCTGCTAGACAAGTAGCCGTTAAAGCCAGGAATATGACAAATGAAAGGAGTTCTAGAGCCTTCTATGAGCATATAAGTACCCATGTTGTCTTTTGTGGCGTCTCCAACATAATATGTTTTGACTTTTTTGTCTCCTTGATAAACCTCAACCTTGGTAGATTTTCCGGCAAGGAGTTTTACAATATTATCATGCGCTGTATTGGCTACTGGAGCCTTCATCTCTACGCGGCTAATAGTTTTTAGCAATACGTCCATGGCATCTTTGCGAGCCTTATGATTTTTATCTACAACCCATTCGCTCTCACTTTTTCTCTCTAATAGAACTTGTTGACCAGTTTTATCGGCAAGAAATATTTTGGTAACGGTTGCTGTGTCTTTTACGGCAAAATCGTGTAAATCTGGTTTAATGGTACCAGTGCCTTTTTGCTTAAAAACAACAAACGCCAATGTTCCGAGAATCACTAGAATAACTAGACCAATTAGGTTCTTTTTCATGATTTAAGCGTAGCGTTTTTTACGGAGGTAGGCATTGATAAAGCCGAACAGTAGCACGAGTAAAATTGGGATTCCAACATTAATGAATTGCCACTTTGTTCTTTCAGCTTCTGCTTTTTTTCTGTCAAGCAATCTAATTTCCAGTGATCTTGAGCGGATAGAAGTCAAACTCAGATCATCACACAAATAGTTAATTGCATTGAGTAAGAAAGTCTTGTTGCCAAATTGCTGATTAGTGTATTTGTCAAACCCGGTTGGTAGATAGGTGCCATCCGGATTAATATGATTGCGCATGATGTCGCCATCAGAAACCACAATCATCTTGCTTCGCTTGCCAGTCTCTCGAAATTGAATGTCCTTGCTTGCCTTTATCATAGTTGTGAGGCGATTTTTGAAAACGCTTTCAAACTTCCCTTCAAGTAAAATTGCCACCGGCACATTCTTGCGGTTAAACTGTTCTGGCTTCGGCTCCTGAACCATCACATCCAAACTTACGTTGGTTGGGGTTCTTAGTACACGCGTTTTATCCGAAGTGGAAAGCAAGATGGTTTTCTTAATACCTAAATTTCCAACCGTATCCAGGCTTGATGCAAACTCAAGCTTAATCCCGTTTAAATTTCGGACAATCGGATGCTCGCTGGTGGGGATGGCAATTGGGAAGAAAACCCAAGGCTGAAGGGCCCATTGGAGCTGATCGCCAACATAGCCCGATGGTCCTGGAATGGCTGCGCAACGAGCATCTTGCAATAAATCGGTGTTTACGCGCACTCCATATTTGAAGAGCATATCGTCAAGGTTTGTCGATTGCGGAATGGCCAACGTAGATGGGGCATACCTTAAACTATCCATATTGCAGAAAACAGATTCCATTAACCACAACACCCGACCGCCATACATTACGTATTGGTCAATCATAAACTTGTCTTCTTCCGAAAATGCGGAATCCGGTTTTGCAATTACAATTGCCTTATACCTCGGGAAAATGATGGTGCCGCTATCACCTTCTGCTCGGCTAACCAAACTATTTAACTGACCATTAATATTTACACGTTCCAATCGGTAATATTCGGAAAGCGATTTAGCCATATCAGCTACTTGTCGCTCAGTTAATTCCCCGTGCCCTTCAATAAAACCAACGCTTTCTGCTCTTACAGAAGTCAGTTTTCGAATAGCATTGGTTATTTCGTATTCTAAGTCTTCGGTAGAGCTATTGAGCATTTGCTCTGGTGCTGCGCCCATTTGACTTTTAAGGAGTTGTAACGCGGTTTCTTCTCCACGGTAGGTCATAATTGCCCCAGGGAAGATTAACTTTTGTTCTACACCATCTTCAGCCTTAATCTGAATATTGGTTGGCATCAGCCCCTGTTTAGATAATTGACGATAGAGTTCGTTCCTGCTTTTTTCGTCAGGTTGATTACTTGGGTTGATGAATTCGTACTCTATTTTGTTGCCTGAAAATGCTCTAAACTCATCCAACATTTCTCGCGTTCTATCTCGCAAACGTCTGAATCCAGCTGGCAATTCTCCGTCTAAATAAACTTTGAGGTAAATCACATCATCAAGTTCCTCCAACAATTCTGTTGAAGTATCTGAAAGGGTGTAACGTCCTTCAGTAGTAAGGTCAAAACGTGTAAAGTAGAAACCGCTTAAAACGTTCAAAACAATAACGATTCCGACTAGCGTTATCAATTGGATTATATCTCTTAATGCCGGCTTCATTACCACTTTCTAGTTTCTAAAACGGTTCGGGTAAGGGTGATGAAAACAGCAATTAGACTGACGAGATAAACAACGTCTCTGGTATCAATCACTCCACGACTTAAACTGCTGTAATGACTGTTTATGCCGATGCCTAAAAGAAGATGGTCCCATGTTCCTAGAAACTGGAAGGAGGCAATTGTTTCAAGTCCAATCCATAAGCTCCAGCTTAGAAATACAGCCAGTATGAAACTGATAATCTGATTATTGGAAACTGCTGAACTGAAGATGCCAATACTTACAAAAGATGCGCCTAAGAGCAATAGACCAATATATGAGCCCCAAACGCTACCAGTGTCAATATTTCCAGCAGGGTTACCCAATTGGTATACCGACATGAAATAGACTAACGTAGGTAGCAAAGCGAAGATTACGAGCACTAATCCACCAAAGTATTTGGCGAGAATTATGCTCAAATCGCTTAGCGGACGCGTGTGTAAAAGCTCTATAGTTCCACTACTTTTCTCATCCGCAAAACTGCGCATGGTAATGGCAGGAATAAGGAATAGAAATACCCAAGGTGCTACAACGAAAAGTGTGTTGAGATCGGCATAGCCGTTATCAATAACATTTGCTTCTGTAGGTAATACCCACATAAAAAGACCAACAAATAGTAGGAATACACTTATAACGATGTATCCGATAAGGGAATTGAGAAAACTGTTTACTTCTTTTTTAAGCAGTGCCCACATTAGCCGCGAAGTTAATGGTTCGGAGTTCTCTCATCAATGCAAAACATTTACCAATAATTACCGGTGAAAGGTTGAAGAAAGCAGGGTTCGACTAGATTTCAACTCCATCGTAAACCACATCTACGTGCATTTCCAAATCATACGGAGGTGCAGGTTCTTCAATGTAAACAGTGTCAGATGTTAATTCTCCTTTCTTATAATTCTTGTCCAGTTCGATTGTACCATCAGATAAAATCATCTTAAGATTAAAAGGTCCGTTACAGTCTTTACCCGTTATAACGGCTTTCTTGCCTCCATACATTTCCTCTTCATACAGTCCATCAAAATCGGCTGGAATATCAATCAAGAAACTTCCGAAAAGCCGTGTTGGATGGTCACAAACTGGTTTTGATGCACAACTTGTAATTGCGGCAATGGCGAGAACAGAACAAATAGAAGTTAGCGTCTTTTTCATGGTATTTGGTTTTGGTAAGGTGTTGAATACGGAAGATAATCTCCAATATTTCCTTGCACAATTCCGAAAGCTACATTTTGATAAACAATGAGACATTGTTTCAAAATCTCACTTATTCCAAAGCCAATCCATGGAATACTCAGTTCCGTCAAACGCCCAAAACTGACCTTTTACGTAACGATATCCTTTGTCGGCTGAGGCCATAAATTTCATATCGTCCTCGGAAAGATTGATTTCTGTAGACTTGAAGTTCTGAAGTTGCCTTTCTGGATTTACCGATTTCGGGATAACCGCAGTGCCTCGTTGCATTGCCCATGCGATCATAATCTGTGCTTCTGAGCAATTGTGCTTTTTAGCCAATTCTTTGATTACTGGATGAGCGAATAAATTAGGTTCATCATCAGCTTTCATTCCAGCACTTCTATCGGGTGAACCGAGTGGGGAATAGGCCGTTACGTGCGTTCCGTTCTTCTTGCAGAATTCCAATAAGTCCGTTTGATGAAGCATTGGATGCAATTCAACTTGGTTCATTTCAGGGACAATGGTCGCCTGCTCTGAAAGTGCTTTCAACTTATGCTTGTTGAAGTTGCAAACGCCAATGTGTTTTGCAAGCCCAAGTTCAACAGCTTCCTCCATTACGCGCCATGTTTCAATGTGTGGAACTTCGCTAGTTGGCAGCGTCTCCTCAGCCTTTGATGCGTTGAAGAAGTCCTTCTTGAAAACGTGCGGCCAATGCACCAAATACAAATCGAGGTAATCCAATTGCAGATCAGCTAATGTGCTTTTCAAGGCTGGAAGTACATCTTCTTGCTTGTGACAATGGTTCCAAAGCTTGGAAGTAATCCAAACGTCTTCTCGCTTCACATCTCCGTCTGCAAATGCATCTGCAAATGCTTGGCCGATTTCTTTTTCGTTCATATAAATGAACGCGCAATCGAAATGGCGATAGCCTATTTTTATTGCCGAACGAATGGCACTCGATACTTCGCCTGGTTTAGATTTCCAAGTTCCAAGTCCGAGAATATCAAGTGTGTCTCCGTTTCTAAATGTCAGTTTTTTCATGTCTCTTAAAGCTTTTTAGAACCCAATTGTTCGCTCACCGAATTAAATTCCTCGACAATTTCTTTCACAATATCTTTAGCTGGCTTCAATGCGTTTATATAACCTGAAATTTGTCCAATTTCTAATTCGCCTTCTTCCATATCTCCTTCAAACATTCCTTTTTTAGAGCGAGCTCTTCCAAGAAGTTCAAGTAATTCTCCTCCTTCTGCTCCTCGGTCTTCCATTGCTTTTACTTCTTCAAAGAATTTGTTCTTCAGCAATCGAACAGGAACTAATTTCTTCATGCTCAACTTGGTGTCTCCTTCCTTGGCATCCACAACAGCTTGTTTAAAGTATTCGTGAGCAGAACTTTCGGGCGAAGCCACAAAGCGACTTCCAATTTGAACACCTTCAGCACCTAATGCAAAAGCCGCCATCATACTTCTTCCAGTTCCAATTCCGCCCGCGGCAATCACTGGAATCTTGACGGCTTCAACAACTTGAGGAATAAGACACATTGTAGTTGTTTCTTCTCTGCCGTTATGTCCGCCAGCCTCAAACCCTTCGGCAACAACAGCATCACAACCAGCGTCTTCTACCTTCTTGGCTAAAACAGAACTGGCTACTACGTGAACTACAATAATGCCGTGTTCTTTCAACAATGGCGTCCATTTTTTGGCGCTGCCAGCGGATGAAAAAACAATTGGAACCTTCTCTTCTATAATGGTTTGAATATGCTTGTCGATATCTGGATAAAGCAACGGAATGTTGACAGCAAACGGCTTGTTGGTAGCAGATTTGCACTTTTGAATGTGCTCACGAAGCACATCGGGATACATAGAACCGGAACCAATAATGCCCAGTCCGCCAGCATTGCTCACCGCACTTGCTAACCGCCAACCGCTGCACCAAATCATGCCCGCTTGAATTATGGGATACTGAATGTTGAAAAGCTCTGTAATTCTATTGCTCATCTGTGCTATGGTCGTATAAATTTGTTTGCCGAACGAAAGTAGGAATATCACTCACATCACTCTAAAATCACATGCAAAGAGATAAAGAAGTATTTGACCTTATTGAGAAGGAAAAACAACGTCAACTAGAAGGAATTGAATTGATTGCGTCAGAGAATTTTGTCAGCGAACAAGTTATGGATGCACAAGGTTCTGTGCTTACCAATAAGTACGCAGAAGGACTTCCTGGAAAACGTTATTACGGTGGGTGTGAGTTTGTTGATCAGGTCGAAGACCTTGCGCGAGAACGAGCCAAAGAGCTATTTAATTGTGAATTCGTAAATGTGCAGCCACACTCGGGTGCATCGGCAAACTCTGCTGTTGCATTGGCTTGCTTAAAGCCTGGAGATAATATCTTAGGATTCGATCTTTCGCACGGTGGTCACTTAACGCACGGTTCTCATGTGAACTATAGCGGTATTCTCTACAACCCGCATTTCTATGGAGTTGGAAGAGAAACAGGAACCGTGGATTATGATGCCATGGAGGTAACCGCTAAAGAGTGCAAACCAAAACTGATTATTGCTGGTGCATCTGCTTACAGTCGTGATTGGGATTATAAGCGCATGAGAGCAATAGCAGATGAAGTTGGTGCTTTGCTTATGGCTGATATTTCGCACCCATCGGGGATGATTGCACGAGGGTTATTAGCTGATCCGATGGAAGATTGCCACATCATTACAACTACCACCCACAAAACGCTTCGCGGACCGCGTGGTGGAATGATTATGATTGGTAAGAATTTCGACAATCCTTGGGGATTGAAAACAGGAAAAGGAAACTTGAAAACCATGGGAATGCTGATTAACAGTGCAGTTTTTCCAGGAATGCAAGGCGGCCCATTAGAGCACGTAATTGCCGCTAAAGCCATTGCTTTTCAAGAAGCGCTGTCTGACGAATATCTAGAATATTGTGTTCAAATGTTGAAGAATGCCAAAACAATGGCTGCCGAGTTTATGGACAGAGGATACAAGATTATTTCTGGTGGAACAGACAATCACTCCATGTTGATTGACCTACGCTCAAAAGGTGTGACAGGAAAAGATGCTGATGCTGCGCTTGGAAAAGCAGACATCACTGTAAACAAGAATATGGTACCGTTTGATGATCAGCCACCAATGATTAGCTCAGGCATTCGCGTAGGAACGCCTGCAATAACCACACGTGGTTTGAAGGAAGCTGAAGTGAAAACAATCGTTGATCTTATGGACAGGGTGATTACTAACTCTGAAAACGAAGTTATTGCGGCAGAAGTGAAAAAGGAAGTACATGAATTAATGAGCGGTAGACCGCTTTTTGCACAATAAGAGTTAATGGAGGAATTTCAGGCAACGGTAGACGCGCAGGTGCGGTTTGCCGATACGGATGCTCTTGGGCACGTAAATAATGCTATTTATTTAAGTTGGATGGAGTTAGGGAGAATGGCTTTTACGGATGCCGTTCTTCCAGAAATTGATTGGACAAAAACAGGCTTTATTCTTGCGCACGTTTCTATCGATTACTTGGAACCCGTTTTCCTCAACGACAAGGTGAAGGTTTACATGCGGGCAGGTAAAATAGGCGGAAAGAGCGTTGTTTTAGACTGTCTGATTACCAAAACAGACAAGAAAGGAGAACGACCAGCGGCTAAGGGCAACAACATCATAGTGGCTTTCGATTACCAGAAGAACACGTCAGTTCTTGTTCCTGAAGAATGGAAGAGTGCGATGGCAGGTTAATTACCCGTGAATTTTCTCCTCATTACCGAGTTTACTCATAATGTCTGCTTCAAATACGAGTAGATCGTTCCACTTTTTGTCGGTTATTTCTCGGCCTCCGTATTTTCGCGCATAGTTGAGAAAGAGCGTGTAATGGTTTGCTTCGCTTATCATTAAATCGTGATAGAAAGTGGCTAATTCCTTATCCTCAATATTTTCGGACAAGACCTTGAAACGCTCGCAACTTCGGGCTTCAATCATGGCAGAAATAAGTAAGTCATTTACCAAACGGTCTTCGCGTTTTCCGCCTTGCGGAAAGTATTCCATTAACTGACGTACATATTCGTCTTTACGCGGTTTGCCAAGTTCTAATCCTCTTGCCAGAATACGCTCATGCACCATCTGAAAATGGGTAAGTTCTTCTTGTGCTAATTCTAGCAATTCTGTAATCAGTTCCGATTTGTCGGGATAACGAATGATGATTGAAATTGCGTTAGTCGCTGCTTTCTGTTCGCAGTAAGCATGATCTGTTAGAATTTCTTCGATGTTCTTTTCGGCAATGTTTGCCCATCGTGGGTCGGTAGGTAATTTCAATCCAAGCATAAGCGCAAATTTAGGGCAAAAGAAAACCGCTTCCGAATGAACGAAAGCGGTTTCTAACTGAATTAAATCAGCTTATTTCTTCTTTTTTCCGGCAGGCTCTTGAGTAGGTGCAGGCTGCGTTGGTGCAGATTCAGCACCTTCCAACTTAATACCTAATTCATCTACAACTGCTCTGGTAATATCATGTCCGTCAGGTCCCCAAAGTACAATTGAAGTTCCAGATCCATCAACTGAATTCAGTACATAATCGAACCCTTTTTTCTTGGCTACTGCAGCCATTGCACTTCTAATTCTGTCAAGAACTGGCTGAAGCAATTCATTACGCTTCTGAGCCAATTGCTGCTCTGCAGCTTGGGCAGCTTCACGAAGTTTTTTATCTTCTTCAAGACCTTTTTCTTGCAATTGAAGCGCTCTAGCCGTATCTCCAGCTGCTAATACCTCATTGAAGTTCTTTACCAGGCCTTCAAGTTGAGCTTTTAAATCATCAACTCTTTTTTGTAAGCCAGTACCGTAAATCTGAAGGTCCTCATTGATTTTTTTCTGCTCCGGCATCACGGATAAAATTGCGTTGATGTCTGCGTAGCCTACGTTTTGAGCAAATGATACAGAAGATGTACTTGCAATAACAATAAGTGCGATTATTAATTTTTTCATTTCAGGGTTTATTGGATTTAGCGTGCAAAGAACGACAATCATGCCAGTATGCACAAAGTGTTGGTCTTAAAAAAGATTAAAAATAAAGTTTCACTTGGCGGTGGAAGTAATTATGGATGCAAGCTTAGTGCAAAATGTAATCAAATCCCGCACTTCGGTTTCGCTCATTATTCTGTTTTTGCTCATAACCAGAATAGACGTTTCATTACTCTCTATTCTATACGGTATTTGGCTTTCTAAAAACGTCAAAAGTTCGTTACTAAAGAATGCTCTTACAGCTTGTTCATTTTCTCCTTTGAGGCGAAAATCATCTGAAAACTTTTGGAAATTCTTAAAATCAATGTCGTCATATCCTGCAAGGGCAGCTAGACGGTCAAACAAATGCTCTTGTTCAATTGTGAAAGCCGGAATGTTACGGTTAAGGCCAATAATGGCTACCGTGGTTTGCATTTTAACTTTGGTTTGGAATTCGCCTTCATGAAAATCTGCATCCTTTATTAGGATTGAGCCACCTTCAATTATACCGGTCAATTTGTTGTATACCCGATCAATAGCACGATGCCGAAACATGTGGAAATTAACAAGACTACTTATGAATCGAATTACGCCTGAGTCGAAATTCCAATGTAATTCTGTGGCTAATGCTTGTAGTTTTTGCTGACGCGATGTAAGCGGCTTAGCGTTTGGCTGTTCTGCGCCTGATTTTCCTTTGAATCGAACAGAAAGAGGGTGGCTAGCAAACGTATGATGGGTGTCAAGACCAATAATTTCAAATTGACCACCTTTTCTAATGTGGTCTTCTTCATACTCTGCAAGGTGTTCCATTACTGTATGATCGATAAACTCGGCTAGCGAAACATCCACGTTAATTGAAGCATTCCTAGGAATTACTTCAAGCGCCTTTTTTAATCGTGGATAATTTAGAAAGTTGCTGTAGCCTTTTACACTGATATGAAACTTGCTATCGTCATCGTCTTCTTGATAAGACACCACATTTGGTCTAAACAAAATGGTGAACAACTTACCAAGTGAACGGAGACGAATTATGTGAATTACAATTGTAAGAACTGTTCCGGCCGCTATGCCAACAATAAGGTCTTTTGTGAGAGTGACGATTAAGGTAATAGTGAAAATTGAAATCTGATCCCAACCAACACGATAGATGTTCAATACCTCACGAGGATTTAACAATTTATAGCCGGTGTGAATGAGAATACCAGCAAGCGCTGCAAGCGGAATGTGTTGCAACTGCGAAGCTAAAAGAACCACGCAAAGCAATATGAAAAGCGCTTGGAAAAGGTCCATTAATTGGCTTTTCCCATTGTGGTTTACACCCACAGAGGTTGCCACAATGGCCGGAATAACTGGAAGACCTCCAATTAAACCGCTAATTGCTGTGCCTATTCCTATTGCACTCAATTCCTTATTAACGTTGGATTTCCGCTTTAACGGATCCAGTCGATCTATGGCTTTCGCGCTGAGAATTCCTTCAATGCTACTAATAAGAACTACGGCCAAAACGATATTCCAAAAGACTCCAGTTTGCCACATGCTGAAGTTTGGTGTTACAATAGATTGCCTGATTTCAGAAGGAATATCAATCAAGTGCTCACTTCCAAAACTGAAGGTCTGAGACATGAAACTGATTGAACCGCCATCCGCAAAACCCAATGCGTAAGAGTACCCGATAGCAATTATTATAACCCACACAGCTGCAGGAATTGCCTTAATAATTGGAAACTGAATACGTGAATGGGCAAACATTATGATGGTTGAAACCAAGCCGATAAAAAAGACAACAGGATTTACTTGTAATAATAAAGTTGGCAATGCTTTGAGTAACCCAAGGTTGGTACTGACATCGGTTGCAGCGCCCAATAAAACGGGGTATTGTTTAAGTATGATTATTACACCAACTGATGCTAATAGGCTTTTTATTACGGTTGCAGGTATAAGGTCACCCACAACTCCCATTCTTAACAAGCCAAGCACAAACTGAATTATTCCGGCTACAACAATAGCCGCTAGTAAGAGTCGGTATCCTAGAAAAAGGTCATCGCCCCCAAGAGTAACAACGGCCGCAGCCGAAACTCCAATCATCATTTTTGGAGTGCTGTGTACCGCTATGTTTCCTCCACTTATCCAACAAATGAAAAGCCCTCCAACTACGCACGGAATTAGAGCGGCTAAGGGAGGTACACCAGAAGCCAAGCCAATCCCTAGCCCCAACGGAATGGCAATGAATGCTACGCTAATTGATGCGCGTAGATCACTACTCCATGACTGTTTCCAGCCCTTTAGTCCGTTGGAAAATAACTTCATGCAACGGTCTTTTCGTTTTGATGAACAATCATAAGACAGCAAGGAAGATCAGAGAGTACATACTCCAAATCGTGCGTGAAAACACGGTCCATCAGGCCAAGAGAGGAGTCTGGCGAGTTCATGACCAAAAGATCGGCTTTATTAGCAGCCGCGTAATGTCCTATAGTGTAACCCGGCTTACCGAAAATACATTTATGACCAACAGGAATAGAGCCGTCTTTCTCAAGTTTATTCTCTAGCTGCGCAATTCGTTCGTCTTCTTGTTTTTTGAGTTCCTTTCTCTTATGTGCTGTAGCTTCCAATTCTGCATCATCATCTGCTGCATTTCCTCCAGTTTTGGGGTCAATTTCATCCACAATTGTGATGTGCTCGGCACCAAGGATTTTCCCGAAATAATTGGCTGTTCTTACTGTAACCTCTGTCTTGTCATGATTGTCTCCAGAAACTACTATTTCTCGGCATTTGTTTCTAATCACCGACCTATCGGTAAGAAGTAGAATAGAACATCTTCCTTTTCGACACAATTTTCTGGCGATAGAACCGGTATAAAACCTGATCAGATTCTCCTTTTTCATCGCGCCAGCAATAAGCAAATTCACCTTATTTTCTTTACAAGATTCGAGAATGCTTTTTACCGCATCCCCATCTCGAAAATCTACCAGCACCTTGTTCCTTTCAATACCAGTTTGAGAAATCATCAATTCGAGTTGCTCTACTTTTTCGGGGGTTTTAGCTCCAACATGAATTAGTACAAGATTGGCATCAAGCATCTTGGCTATCCGTGTGCTCTCGTGCAAATTAGCTTCTGCATAAGGAGAAAAAGCAATAGCTGTAGCAATGGTTTTGAAAGGGAATGGTACTGACATGCGCTTTAAAATGTGCTTACAATATACAACCCTTGGATTGCAATTTTGTTGGTCTTATTATCGCCTAAAGTGAGAATGAGGCAAAAAAAAGAGGGCCGAAGCCCTCTTTGAAATAATGTCTATTTGTGTTTAGGTGGTTCTGCAGGTGTACCTGCTGGTTTTATTTCAATATTCTTAGGAACACCGTCCTTAAAGAAACCTTCATACTTAGCATTCGTCATTAAATCTCCAATTAATTCCCAATGAAAATGACCGCGACCATTCATCATTCCATCTTTCCATGCTCCGATGTACTTGTCGCCATTGGCATAAGTGTAAGTTCCACGTCCGTCCATCAGTCCGCCCTTAAAACTCCCTTTGTAAACATCTCCATTTACAAATTCGTAAACACCATATCCGTTTGGAATACCCTTTTTCCAAAGCCCGTTATATAAATCTCCGTTTTCAAAAAGGTAAGATCCGTTCCCGTCAAAACAGTTTCCGGTGGTGCACTGCGCATTTGAATAACTGGTAAATCCAATTGCAATGAGAAGCGTAAAAGCGATTTTGTTAAGCGTTTGCATGTCAATAATTTAAGTTTTGAAGTTCAATTCAATGGTCAATACAAGGTTAATGAATTTTTGATTGTTTGAGTTCGGGGCGTTCTGCTATTTTTCCGTCAGTTATGAAAAGTAATACATTTGGCGCCAAAGTTCGGGGTGTAGCTTAGCCCGGTTAAAGTGCGCGTCTGGGGGGCGCGAGAGCGGTGGTTCGAATCCACTCGCCCCGAC
>CALCGD010000126.1 GCA_937900875.1 uncultured Flavobacteriales bacterium | reverse complement strand
CCATTCATTCTGAAAAATTGAGTTGTATTTGCAACTCGCATTCCATTAGTGAAGTTAAGAACAGCGCTGCCGTTAAGCGCTCTTATCTTGAACGCCTGGCCAGTAGAAATGGTTCCGTTTGGTGCTCCAGCACTGCCACTTCCTGTACCTAATGAGCCTGTGCCATTCCAAATAGCATAATCGCTAGAACTGTATCCTGAACCTCCTGAAAGGTCATCGTCCCAGAAGTAAATAGAACCATTTACATCCGGATTCCCTGCTACCAATGAAGCACAACTTATTGCTGAGGGGTACGGGTTTCCAACAAGATTAAAGGGTGTACCTGGGGCTGTGTTTCCAGGAACATATGGATAATAAACAAGTGGTCGGTTAACATTGCCATTATTTACATCGCCATTGAACGTGTGCAAACCTCCACCTTGTCCGGCATAACCGGCTCCGGGGGTCATAGCGCCACTGTGAGAAAACCATCCCGGATCTGCTGGTTGGTCATCGCTAAAATCTTGCGTTCCGAAATTGGGGTCGTATAAGTACTCGTTAAACCCTGGCACGCCAGAATAAGAAACCATCGGAGAACTCCAATAATTGAAAACCGAACCATTGGTTGTTCCTTGTCTTTTTACATAGTAGATTCCAGAACCCGTTCCATCACTCCCTGTGCTGCCGCGAAGCAGGGAAGAGGCATTATTAAAAGTCATCGAGCCGTTGTTTACTAGCGTACCTCCAACATCTAACAAGCCTTCAGTACCAACGGTGAAAGTGCCAGTAGCTGCATTGGTCATGTCTCCAAGAACATAGACTTCAGTACCAGGTTTTACAAAAACAGGAACTTCGTTAGTAACCTGTGCGAAAACTTCAGTACAGAAAACGGTTAGTAGAATTAGGATGGTATTTTTCATATCTCTTCAAATATCTCACCTATTGCTAGACGAACGATTAACAAAGGTTAATTAACGTTGGCTTCTTACTTACTGGTTTGAAGGTCGATTCCCAACATTTCCTTTATTTTCTCCACATCAGATTGCAGCGATGCGTAGTTTTTTAACTCCGACTTCAACTCTAAGTTAGCTTTTTGTAAGCCACTTACAAGTTTGAACAGTTCTTGCGTAGCCGAAACATTAAGCATTGAAATAGCTTCATAATCTACCGTTCTAAAGTCGCTTACTTCTCGTCCATACACGAATACGTTTCCTGTTCTTTCAAGGTTAACTGTAAAGCCGTTTGCATCTGTAGATGTAACCGTTGCCATTTCGGCACCTTCATCAAAAATCAACTTCACTTTGTCGCCATCTTTCAAATCGGTAGCAAGAGAAACGTATCCATCCTTGATAGTAGATACAGCGTAGATATCTGGTACTACATCTGTGATTTTTGAGACTGCTTGAGGATAAACCGATTCAACCTGCTGAGCAATTACCTTCTTATATGGCTTAAGGTCTTTCGCCTTATCCTTCATGTTGTAATCTGTAATCTCAATATCCAAGAGGGTAGAGAGGTCTTCAAACGAGTTTGAAATGCCAACTACATTTTTAATTCTAGCATCTGAGAAAGCATCGAATTCGGAAGCCATTACTCGTCCGCTTGAGTGAATAGCGACACCGTTCACAACACCAGACCCTATTGTGCCACCATAATTTGAAGGATGAGCATAATAAGTGAAACCTCCGTATGATGGATTGGTTTGTGATTCAACATGTAAAGGGGCAATTGGAGAAGTTGTTCCAATACCCACTTTTCCGCTTGCATCCATTACCATCCTATCTACATTATTCTGTCTAAAATTCAGGGATTGACCACCAGCAGAATTTAGAATTGTCATT
>CALCGD010000125.1 GCA_937900875.1 uncultured Flavobacteriales bacterium | reverse complement strand
TTTATCGGAACGGCTTTTTCATTTCGCAATCAGCCAAAAGCTAACCGCTAATACCTAAAGGCTGTTTTAACAGAACTCGTCATAAGCACTAGCCAAATTCTCAGCAATCATTTCTGGTGTGCGTCCTTCAATGTGATGGCGCTCAATAAAATGAACCAAATTCCCGTCTTTAAAAAGCGCAATGCACGGACATTTCAAGGGGGTGTCGTGTTAGACAGACCACCAAAAAATAAACTTATACCTCCTGAGGCAAGAAAGAAGTGATCTGAGGCTTTTAAAAAGTCTGACTCACCACCCTCATAGACAGAGCTGGAGAAATTACGCTGATAGTGAATAGCAACATTAACCCCTAGAAATTTCAATATTCGAATTCGCAGACCTATTTCAATTGGTAAACTGAACACTGGTTTGGGCGATTTGAATGCTCTTGTCTCGTAATTCTTGTCCACACTTACGTGAACCGCTGCGTCTGCCTCAGGGTCACTTTCGTCTAAATCTCTTATTGTGCCATCGGACCAAAAATAGTAGGGATGACCATTCTGGTCATATAGATTCTCCAGTCTCTGATACAGCGATAGCCCTATTCCCGATGAGAAATAAGGGAACAAAACCTGCCTCTTTCTAGATTTTCGTGTGGTCGCGGGAAAGAAATTATACTCAATTGAGATAGTGGTGTTGATAAGCTCTGTTTTAGACGGTTGTGGTCTTAACAGGGACCTTCCAAGTAAGGTTCTACTGTATGATGTGGTCGAAGCAACATTTAAAAAAGTTAGCACCTGCTGAGAAAGGCAGAATTGATATCCAGCAACTGGGATTAGGTCATAATGGATGGGATTGTGCAGTAATGCTATTCCAGCGTTCAAGCCAACGTGAGTAACCAAATTCGGTTTTGGACGAATTTCGGAAGTAGCTATAGGTTCTTGAGCCAGACATGGACCAGTAACCAACACAAATAGCAGAAGCAGAGAAAAGAACCTCATGAATGCAAGTTATGAAAGGTGTCAATTACCCACAACAAAAAAGCCACCCCCAAACCTTGGAAGCAGCTTTTTATAAGAGGCTAACAGCCTATTTTCCTAATCAGCTTTTTAGCAAAACTCATCATAAGCACTAGCCAAATTCTCAGCAATCATTTCTGGTGTGCGTCCTTCAATGTGATGGCGCTCAATAAAATGAACCAAATTCCCGTCTTTAAAAAGCGCAATACAAGGGCTTGAAGGCGGATAAGGGGCGGTATGCGACCTTACTTGTGCCACAGCAGCTGTGTCGAATCCAGCAAAAACCGTGGTTGTTCTGTCCGGTTGTTTGCCGTGCTTCAGTGCCATTTTTATAGATGGGCGCGCGTTTCCTGCCGCACAACCGCAAACTGAATTGATAAAAACCAAGGTCGTTCCATCTGCTTTAATGGCTGCATCAACTTCTTCTGGGGTTAGCAATTCTTTCACTCCGGCCGAAGTGATGTCGTGCTTCATTGGCATTACTATTTCTGGTGGATACATGTCCGTTTGTTTTTGATTAGTTCCGCAAAGTTATCGTTTATCTAAACTCATTCCAGATAACTTTGTTCAGCTTTAAAATGAGTTTGAATGCGATACAATCTAAGCGAGATAAAGGCGGTTATTGAAGATAGAAGGACTATTATTCCCGAAAACTACTCTACCCGAAAAGTGCATAAGGAAATTGTGATGGAACTCTTGGATGCTGCTAAATGGGCGCCAACTCATCGGTACACGCAGCCCTGGTCTTTCAAGGTTTTCATAGGAGATGGCGTAAAGAAACTGGCTGAGTTTCAATCTCAACTTTACAAAGAATTGAAGTCCGATTGCTTCGAACAGGAGAAATACGACAAATTGCGTGATCGTCCGTTAATGGCAAGTGCTATCATTGGTATTTGTTTGAAGCGGGACGAAGCCGAACGAGACCCAATAGAAGAGGAGATTGCCTCTGTTTCGATGGCGGTTCAGAACATGATGCTGGTGGCTGGTGCACACGGAATTGGAGCTTTTTGGTCCACTGGAGGAGTAACATACTGGCCGCAGACAAAAGAATGGATGGGTCTGAGCGAGAAGGATAAATTCCTTGGGTTTCTTTACCTAGGCTATCCGAAAGAGGGCTGGCCGCGCAAGACAAGAAGAAAGCCACAAGAGTATTTTACCTCTTGGGATGAAGGGTAAATGATGTAAATCACAAAACATTAAGGTTGAGGTAGTAGTATTGCCCCGTTTTTAATTCAACTCAACTCACGGAAAAGTAAGTGTATGTATAAGCAGTTTCAAGAAGACAATATTTCGCTGACCGAGGCCAAAGAGGCCGCAGAGCGACTTTCATTTTATCCAATGATGTTTCAGGCGGCAGTTGCCTTAAATAGAACCGGCATTTTGCAAGCCTTGGCCGATGCAGGAAGAAAAGGTGCCACATCTGAAGAATTGAGTGTTAAAACAGGAGTTTCACAATACGGAGTTGAAACACTTTTGGAAGCAGGACTGAGTTTGGATTTGGTCAAGCTTATGGAGCCGTACAAATACAAAATTGGAAAGACGGGCTCTTTTTGGTTGATGGATAAACAAACCGTTGCCAACACAGATTTCATTCAAGATGTGTGTTATAATGGAACCTTTCATTTGGAGGAGGCCATCAAAGAAGAGAAACCCGCAGGCTTGAAGGAACTCGGAGACTGGCCGACTATCTATCATGGGCTATCCAAACTCCCGGGAAGATCGAAGGAAAGCTGGTTCACATTTGACCATCATTATTCAGACCAGGCGTTTCCGCAAGCGCGTGAAGAAGTCTTCAAGTTCAAGCCAAAATCCATGTTAGATATTGGCGGTAACACTGGAAAATGGTCTTTTTTGTGCGTGGAGAATGATCCTGATGTGCACATGACAATTGTGGATTTACCTAGTCAGACTGGATTGGCAAACCCGCGAATTAAGGAAGCTGGATACGAAAACAGAATCTCCACGCACGAACAGAACGTTCTGGATGCAGATTATCAACTTCCGCAAAATCAAGATGCGGTTTGGATGAGCCAGTTCTTGGATTGTTTTTCGCCCCAGCAGATTGTTCATATTCTAAGTCATGCTAAAGGCGCGTTAAATGATGATGGAAGGGTTTTCATACTTGAGACCTTTTGGGATATGCAAGAGAGTATGACTGCTACTTATTGTCTTCATGGCACATCGCTTTATTTCACATCCATGGCCAACGGAAACAGCAAGATGTACGACAGCAAGCGCATGGCGCAGTATGTGGAAGAAGCTGGTTTGGAGGTAGAGAAAATTGTTGAAACGGTCGGATATTACCATTCACTAATGGTCTGCAAGAAAAAATGAGTTGGAAAGATTTTTTCGGTGGCGGAAGCTCCAATGTTCCATGGAAGGAAATGACAACAGAAGCGCAGATTGCTGAAATTGAAGAACTATCCCACGAAAAGCCGCAACTCATCTTTAAGCACAGCACGCGTTGTTCCATTAGTTCCATGGCTAAGTCTCGTTTAGAAAGGG
>CALCGD010000124.1 GCA_937900875.1 uncultured Flavobacteriales bacterium | reverse complement strand
TCAAAGTTGCCTTTTTGGGCATGATCCGCTCTACTGCTGCTTCGATCTGAACCAGAATTCTTCCAGCCTCAAGTCTGGTTATATCTGCACTACTAATGTCATCGATCTTTTGGGTGACACCTGTAAGAACTTCTACCGTCTCATCATCATCTGGCTCCCCGCTACCACGCCTCGGAGCATTCGTCTCAATAAGCTTTGCTTTCAGGACAGAAGGTTCCATTGTGCAAAGCTCTGCGATCACCTCAATCGCTCTGTCAATGTCTTTCGAATAAAAGTCATTCATCACAACTTCAAATTCTCTTCTTATTCTGTTGCCTGCAGGTGTCTTGAGCTGTTTTGCCCACTCTGCACGCTTTGCTTGACTGTGTAATCCAATCTTGAGCAACCAACGATCAAGACGTAAATCTCTTCTTTCAATGAAAGTTCTACCCGACCCATTAGCAGTAACTACTTCAGAATCTGACTGAAGTAAGATTTCTTGAATTTTTAACGCAAGCTCGTTTCGAGCACTTTCATATGACGTTTCCCCTTTATCAAAACTGTTACGGATCCTTTCAAGAAGAACTCCAACATCTTCCGCGCTTATAAACCGCTGGCGAATGGCTCCTAAAGGTGTAGAAATTTTAGCCTCGATATTGACACTCTGAACCTTGCCCCATACCGCATGACGAATGATTACATCCAACAGAGGCTTATTCTTCTCCATAACCATCTCAGCGGACTCTTTGCGGATTATTTGCAAATGCTGTAGATCAGCATCGACTACAGACGATCTACATAAATCAAGAATCTCAAAATGATCTGCAAATTCAATACCTAATTCTGGTAAAAAATTCTTGACGTACTCAACGTAAGCCGTACTAGGACCAACAACAGCAACACGCTTATCAATTAGAGCGTCAGCGGCTGCTATGACTAAATAAGCAAGTCTCTGCAAGCCAACAACTGTTTTTCCTGTTCCAGGTCCTCCCTCGACAATAAGTGGCCTCTCAACCGAATAGCGAACCAAAACATCCTGCTCCGGTCGGATTGACTCAACGATGTCAGACAGGCTCTCTGTCTTAGGTTTTAGTATTTTTTTTCTTCGGGCCTGATCCTGGGATGATCTGCTTTCGCGGACTTCTAGAACAATGTCATTGGCCATAACCACTTCGGCCTTAAAAGTTAGTTTGCTGTCTGGGCCAACGTCTTCCTGGCTATACCTTTGGCCGAAGTCTCCGAAATAGCTATGAACAATGACTTCTGATTCATCCCAAATTGGGGCGTTTCTCCCAATACGAAAAACTTCAACAGCACCGGTTTCCGGATTTTGCACCTCAAAGACTCCAAAATAAGGAGAATCCCTCGCTAGTCGGCAAGTCTTATCTTGAGCCTCTAATGGTTTGATTTGCCCGCGATAGTCAACAGTCCTTAATCGCTCTTCGAGAGTATCAAATACATGTTGTATCGCCTGAATACAGCGATTCAAGAAGTTCTGTTCGCGTTCTACGAGTGACATACCAATTATTTCTGATCAGTTCAAGGCATCATTGATTTTGCTAATGACTTTGACGATGCTGTGCAAGGATTAATTGCATCTTTCGATGAATCAGCTGTGCTCCAACATTTCCCGTAGCGTTTTGATACTCACCATTTTTACGCCAATCCAAGAGACCATCGACCGCAAGCGCATCAATTGATTCCTTTACTTTTGTCCAATCAATTGTCTTCGAATCAGCATCGTACGCTGGTGCGAGAATCTCGGAAGCAGCCTTGCTCCATGCAATAAATCCAGTCAATTCAAGTAATTTAAACTGACGCTGTTGTCGAGGTAATTCAATATCGGCCCATTCGGCTGGAAAGGCGCTACAAATTTCCTCCCAGTAAGCGAGCATGAAATCAAACTTCAAATCAACGTCACTAGCGATTGCTTCAAAAACACCGTGACTAAAAGTCGTTCCGATTTCCTTGGCAACAGAACTGATATTAAATAAAGTTCCTGGACTAGCAGCGGCTATATAAAACCGGTTTCGCAAAGGTGAAACTGGGTGGTTATTCAATAATTCTGCGACTTGTACATCAGAACTTCGACCGATAACGGCAACAATTCCAGTGGCAACACTTTTTGCATTAGCATTAATCGCAACAAATGTATCTTGTTCTTCCTCGATTGAATCCAAGTTGAGTAGAACAAAGTCTATCTCTCGGGGAAAATCGTTATTTTCGTAAGCACAAACAAATCCACCAACGCGGTGCTGTCCATCGATAATTGCGGCCGGCGCAAAGACCTTAACTGTCGAGTCCTCTTCAGAGAACTCCCACTTACCTCTTCCACTGAGCACGACAGCCGGTGTGTAGCGCAGCGGAAACTCAGCCAAATAATCTGCGAAAGCTTCCATTCTTCGAGATGCTCCGGGACGTTGATACCCATTGTTGGTCTCATTTAAATAGGTTCGACGCCGACGTGCCGTTGCTTCATCTGCGATTACGGGAACGAATGTCAATTCCTTGGCTGCAGAAGACGGTATTCTTCCAAGGAAGTAAACCTGCTTCGAGCCATCAGGAGCTTCAATCTCACGCCGAACTACACCCTCAATAATGGCTAAAGGCTTTTTCATAAAACTTCCTTTCACTGGTTAGGGGTCAGGCTATACAAGCCATGTGACAAGGTACAAAAGCCGAAGGTCTTACATCTCTTAAAATCTAAAGTTCTCTTATTTCGTATGG
>CALCGD010000123.1 GCA_937900875.1 uncultured Flavobacteriales bacterium | reverse complement strand
TAAAAGCAGCGTTCATTGTGAACAACCTTTTGAATAATGAGTACTCTTTGCGACCGCTAAAAATGGAGCAGCCTAGAACAGCTTCGCTTCAGTTTACTGTAAAAGTGTAATCAAGCAGCAAGCTTTATAATCTCAATGTAGTTAAGCTTCAAAAGTCCTTTCTCGTAAAAACCTCTTTCTTTTAAAAGCTTGTGCATCTTAGGAAGGTTGTAGCTAGGCACGGTCATCAGCAAATGATGCTCAGAATGGTAATTAACGTGATGTGGAGCAAATAGCATTTTCTCTACAAAGTTGGCGTAGGTTGTTCGGGTATTTACTTGATTGTCAAATCTATCTGGTACCACGCTGTGTTCAGCAATCGACCTGATTCTCAGGCAAAACTGATAAGTGGTGAGGTATGCTCCTATCCAGAGAAGATAGAGCCACCCAAAGCCAAGTAAATAGAGAACTAACCACATGGCCGTATTTACTAATATTGGGCCAACCATGTGCTTAAAGAAGCTTAATACGTGATAAAATCCTCTTCGGTCTTCTTTAGTAACCCATTCAGGTTTGCCACCACCAAGGGTAAACTTGATGAGCTCAGCATGAATAATTATCAATCCAAAAGCGGCCTTGACACCCGTAATGCCAAATAAATCGCGCGAAACTTTTCTAAAGAAGCTTAGTTTGCCAGCAGGATAGCCTGTTGTAAGCCCAATGTCCGGGTCATTGTCTTGACCTGTGTATGAATGATGTGAGAGGTGGTAAGGGCGATAGCGTTCCACGTCTAAGAAGATAGGGTAGCCTCCGAATACGTTTCCAAGAACTTCGTTTGAACGCTTTGATTTAAATTGAGCATGATGCGAAGTGTCGTGCATAATAATAGAACACGCCAATTGTTTTCCTCCTAGGACAAACAGTGCAATCACGATAGAAATCGGATGCGTCCAGACCGCTACAAATGCAAATGATGCGATAATCCAAAACCAAGTGTCTGCTAATTCTAATACTGCTTTAGCATTTGATTTTTGAAGCAACTCCTTTATCTCTTCCTTGCTTAAATAATCTTTCGCGGTCATGGGTTAACGTCTGTCTCTGTCTCAAAAACAAACTTGGTAATATCTGTTTCATCCCTAAAATAATAAAGGCCACCCCAAGTATAAACCACCTTCTTGTACACGTAAGTCATATGTTCGCGTTTGATGGTGACTTGTGTAATTGTTCGATTTGCTTCCTTGATTACCTCTTCTGTTCTAGAAACAACATTACCAGCATCCTTAATAGCCAAACTTTGTTTTTCCGATTCCATTTTGGCCACAGCATTGGACCGTTCTCGACTTTGAGCATCGCTAACTGCTTTTGCTTGAGCTAACCTTCTTTGTTCCGCTTCAAACTGCTCCTTCGCCTTGGTCTTTCGCTCTTCTTCATAGGCTCTTTGTTCTACTTCATATTGCGCAGCTTCTGTAGCAGCGCGTGCTTCTTCTTCTTTTTTACGCTTTTCGGCATCCGCAGCAGATTGTATAGCTAAGCGTTCTTCTTCGGCTCTCCGTGCTTCAGCTTGCTGTTGTCTTCGTTCAATTTCTTCTTTTTCAAGCTGAGCTCTACGTTTTGCTTCTTGCGCAGAATTCTCTTCTGCCTCTTTCATTTCTCTTTCCAGCTTTGCCTTCTTTTTAGCCCGTTCCTCTTCAGCAAGTCGTGCAGCTTCTGCTTCCTTTGCTTCTTGTTGCGAGGCTAAATCTGCCTGATTTCTAGCCTCTTCTTCGGCTTTCAAATCAGCCTTACGTGCATCTTCCTCTGCTTTAGCAATGGCTAGCCTTTTCTCTTCTTCAGCTTTTGCTTCTAGCACTTTACGAGCATCATCTTCTGCTTTAGCCTGGGCATTTCTCGATTCAGCTTCCGATTTTTCCTTGGCTATTCGTTTCTCTTCTTCCTCTTGTTTTGCTTGTGCAGCCTTGGCTTCTTCTTCGCTTTCTAACGCCTGTTTTCTAGCTTCTTCCTCTTCGGCTTTTTTGCGTGCTTCTTCAGCTAGACGCTTATCCTCCGCAAGTTTTCTTTTTTCCTCTTCCGCTTTTGCCTCCGCAAGAAGACGTTTTTCTTCTTCAGCCTTCGCTGTGGCTTCGGCAGCAAGTCGAGCTTCCTCGGCTTGTTTGGCCTTTAATGCTGCCTCGGCATTCTTATCCTTGTTCTCCTTGGCCTCATCGTATTTTTTCTCAAAATCAATGAGCGCAGAGCGGATGCTCTTTGTATAATCAGTGTCGTAAGTGAACTCATCTTCTTGTGAATCATAGAACCACTTTGCTACTGGCTGATTAAAAATCACTGTATTTACCCCTTCATATTGCTCGAAAATTTCTACAGCGAAATCGAAATCAAGGTCTTCTCCAGAAACATCCTGCGGAACATTTTTGGTGTTTATTTCTACGCGTTTGGTAATGTATCCTGGCTTTTCGAAAGTGAGAATGTACTTTTTTCCCAAAATCAAATCAGCGATAATCTTTGATTTACCAGGATCAGTAACCGTCTTGACAAATCCATCTTCCGTAAGCGTGACTTTAGAATCCGAAAAATTTCCACCATCTACCTGAAATTTTACGAGCACAGAGATTTCCTGAGCTGTAGTTTCTAATGAAACAAAAACAAGTAAAAAGAGTAGAACTCTATAACGTTTAAACATTGGCCGGGTTTTTGTCTCGGTCTGATTCTAAAAATAGAAAAACCAAACAG
>CALCGD010000122.1 GCA_937900875.1 uncultured Flavobacteriales bacterium | reverse complement strand
AACCCATTTATCACTGATTTGTGTGCTGGAACCTACCAAGTTGTAGTTACGGATGCTAATGGCTGTCAATCGGTTGCGCAGGTTGTAATTGAAGATCCAGATCCAATATCATTAAGCCTACAATTGGTTAACGATGCTACTTGTCCTGGGGCTTGTGACGGATCAGCAACAGTAATTGCCTCTGGCGGTACACTTCCGTACACATTTAGCTGGTCTCCTTCTGGAGGAACCCAACCAACTGAAACTGGCCTTTGTGCTGGCACGTACACTGTAACGGTTACAGACGCCAATGGATGTAGCGAACAAGTTACAGTGGTTGTTAATGAGCCTGACCCAATTGTAATTAACACAAACACTTTGGCAGCTAGCTGTAACGGGTTATGTGATGGAGAAGCTTATGCCGTAGCAACAGGTGGCTCCGGTGGATTTACATATCAGTGGAACGACCTAGCAAACACCGCTAACGATACGGTTACAGGCTTATGCGCTGGTACGTACACAATCGTGGTTACTGATATCGCGGGTTGTATGGATTCAGTTGATGTTACTATCAGCGAACCAGATTCAATCAATATCTCAATTACGGTTGAAGGTGCTTCTTGTAATGGAGATTGCGATGGTTCTGCCATAGCAATTGCCGTTGGAGGTAATTCGCCTTACACATATCAATGGAATGATCCAAACTCAACTCTAAACGACACTATTTCAGGGTTATGTTCTGGTATTTACAGCCTTGTTGTTACTGACTCTTTAGGATGTACAGCAACGTCTTCAGCAGTTATTTCAGAACCGCTTCCATTAACATTACTAGACTCAGCAATCAATATTACCTGTGGAGGAAGTTGTGACGGAATTGCAGGTGTGCTTGTTCTTGGAGGAACCGCACCTTACACTTATCTGTGGGATGATCCAACTGGCTCAACGAACCCATTTATCACTGATTTGTGTGCTGGAACCTACCAAGTTGTAGTTACGGATGACAACGGATGTTCTGATTCTACAACCGTTACTATAATTGAACCACCGGTTCTTGACGTTACTATTTCAGTTCAAAATCCAAGTTGTGGAGGAACTTGTGACGGTGAGGCTACGGTTAACATAACTGGGGGCACGCCTAACTACACAATACTTTGGTTGCCTGGATTGGAAACAACTCCAACAATTACAGGGTTATGCGCTGGCGAGTACACGGTTATTGTTGTTGACGATGCTGGGTGTACTGATACCGCTGTCGTCAATCTTTCTGAGCCACCATTACTAGAAGCTGACATTACATCAGTTTCGCAGATTTTATGTTCTGCAGGTTGTACTGGAGAGGCAACTGTAACTGGTACAGGTGGAACACCACCATATTCATATCAGTGGAATGATCCAGACAGCCAGACTACGCAAACGGCTACAGGTCTTTGTGTTGGTATTTGGTCAGTTACAATTACAGATGATATCGGATGTACAGCTTCAGCCACAACGGTGATTACCGATTCGGCTGCTCTTGCTGCTGCAGTTCCAATTTTCACACCTGTTAGCTGTAATGGCGACTGTGATGGAACAGCAACGGTATTCGCTGCAGGTGGCGTTGGTCCTTATAACTACTTCTGGAACGATTCATTCAACCAAACAACACAAACCGCAACCGGTCTGTGTCCTGGTACATACACCGTAACGGTGGTAGATTCTCAATCTCCAGCTTGTACAACACAGGCGTCAGTTATTATTATCGAACCGCTTGCGCTCACAGCTTCAGCAATTGCTACTGACGTTACTTGCGGCAACGATTGTGACGGAACTATCCTAGCAATACCAGTTGGCGGAACGCCTCCTTATTCGTTCTCTTGGAATGATCCTGCAAACCAAAGCGGGATAGGGGCTACAGGATTATGCGTAGGTACATACTCAGTTACAGTTACTGATGCCAACGGTTGTTCCGCTCAGGCTAGCGCCACGGTAAGTGGTCCGCCACCAATTGTCTCGAACGCTACCACGGTAGCGTCTACTTGTAGCAATACAGAGGATGGATCTATCGACCTTACCGTTGTTGGTGGAGCACCTGGATATACGTTCGATTGGGTGCCTGGAAACTTCAACACAGAAGACCTTACAAACGTGGTCTTTGGAGCATACACAGTAACTATTACTGATGCAACGGGTTGCTCGTTAACCGCCACTTATAGTGTAGGTACGCTGGTAAACATTAATGCTGATGCAGGTGAAAACGATACTGTGTGCGTAGGCACACCAATTCTGTTGGATGGGTCTGGAGGCGGAAGCTATTCTTGGTCTCCAACTGCTACTTTGAGCGATTCGCTCGTAGCTGACCCAATAGCTAGTCCGATAGATACAACCACATACTACTTAACGGTTACAATCGGAAGTTGTGTGGATGTTGATTCGGTTACCATCTACACTTACCAAGTACCTCCTGTTGATGGTGGTTCAGACATCACAATACCTACCGGTAGTTCAGTTGGACTGAACGCCAATGGAGTTGTAACGGGTTGGGAATACACTTGGGAACCATCAGAATTATTGGATAACCCGAACATCACTAATCCTCTGGCAACGCCAACGGAAACAACCATGTTCTATGTGACTGTGGTTGATGCAAATGGCTGTTCAAGCACCGATTCTGTTCTGGTTGAGGTAACCCCTGGAATTGTATTCCCTGATGGTATTTCTCCAAATGGAGACGGAATTAATGACCGGTGGATTATTGACAATATTGACTTGTTTGATGACGCAATAGTTGAGGTTTACAACAGATGGGGGCAACTTCTTTTCCAATCTGCGCCAGGTTATCCTGAACCTTGGGATGGACGCTACAAAGGCGAAGACCTTCCTGTAGGAACCTACTATTACGTAATCTACTCAGCCAATTTCGAAGATCCTTTCACTGGACCAATCACTATAGTTAGATGATGATGAAAAGAATTCTATACATATCAGCACTACTTGTAGGTATCTCGTTCTGCTCATTTGGGCAGCAAATACCGCAGTACAGTCAGTACATGCTCAACGATTACATCCTGAACCCCGCAACTACGGGTCAGCATGATTATTGGGAAGTAAAGTCTAATAATCGACTTCATTGGGTAGGTATTACGGACGCTCCGCGAACCTTTATCCTATCTGCTCATGGTCCGTTTAAAAAACAGAACATGGGAATGGGCGGGTCTGTATTTGCAGACATCACTGGTCCTACCAGTCGTGTAGGTTTCTACCTGTCATACGCTTATCATCTTAAGCTTTCCAAATCGTTGAAATTGGGAATGGGACTTAGTTTCGGACTGCTTCAGTACCGAATTGATGGTACCAAAGTGACATTGTACGAAAATGGAGATCCGGTATTCCCAAATCAAATGATGACGGTTTACACGGCCGATGCAACTTTTGGTCTTAATCTTAAGCACAAAAATTTCAATTTCGGCATCTCTCTTCCGCAGATTATCGGTAATGATTTGAAGTTCTTGGAGAACCAAGAAGACCCAAAAAGTCAGTTAGCAAGACATTACATGGCTATGGGTGGATACACTTTTCACGTTGGAGATTTTGGAATTATGCCAAACCTTTTGGTTAAGTATGTTTTCCCAACTATGCCACAATTTGATGCAGGCGTAAAATTCGATTGGAGAGACCAGTTTTGGTTAGGAGCCTCTTACCGTCATGAAGATGCCGTTTCGTTTATGGGAGGACTAGCGTACAAAGACTTCTTGTTGATTGCTTACAGCTACGACATGACTACTTCTAATTTAAAAAACTACTCTAACGGAACCCACGAAATGATGATAGGAGTTCGTTTCCGTCCTTGGAAGAAGAAAGCTACCGAAAGCACCGAAGCAGCTCCATCTGGAGACGCTGAGTAAGCTAACCGCTATTACTATTAAAGGGCTCACAAGTTGTGAGCCCTTTTTATTTCAGCCCGTTTAACATTCTTTAATTTGTGTAATGCAATGAGAATTCCTTCACGGAGTTTGCATTCGGAAGAAAAGAGCCTTTGTCAATCTTAAAAAAACTAGTTAGTCAGACCGCCATTTATGGTGTAAGCTCCATAATCGGGCGCTTTCTGAATTACCTGGTTGTTCCGTTACACACCACGGTATTTCTGCCTCCGCAATACGGGGTAATTACAGAAATGTATGCGTATGTGGCGTTCCTTATCATCTTGTTGACATATGGAATGGAAACGGCATATTTCCGTTTTTCCACCAAGGGAGAACATGAACCAAGTAGCATTTTCTCAACCGTTCTCAGTTCGCTAATAAGTAGCACAGGCCTGTTTATTCTAATGGCCATCATTTTCGCCCAACCCATCGCAGACTGGTTGATGTATCCTGACAATAAGGAGTATGTCGTTTGGTTCGGCATTATTGTCGGACTCGATGCCATATCATCCATTCCTCTAGCGCGATTAAGAACAGAAAACAAGGCAAAGACATTCGCATCGATAAATATTGTAAATGTTCTTGTCTACTTGGGATTCAACTTCTTCTTCCTCAGCTATTGCCTACCGCTGGTAGCCGAAGGAGGTGGTAATTGGCTCACAGACACATTCTACGATCCTAATACTGGTGTTGGATACGTGTTCATTGCAAACCTTATAGCTAGTGGGGTTAAATTTCTTCTTTTAACACCCACAATGCTTCGGGGGCTCACCAAGCCAGATCTCAAACTGTTAAAACCGATGCTCATCTATTCCTTGCCTTTGTTAGTTGCGGGCTTAGCCGGAATGATGAATGAAATGTTTGACCGTGTCATGCTGAAGCGTATACTCTATCCTGTTCTTGGCGAAGAAGGAGCAATGTATCAACTCGGGGTTTATGGTGCGTGTTACAAGCTTTCCATCATCATCGCGTTAATGATACAGGCCTTCCGCTATGCTGCTGAGCCATTCTTCTTCTCACAAGAAAAAGAAAAAGGAAGCAAACAACTTTACGCCAAGATCATGACCTACTTCGTTTGGGTGTTAGCTGGAACATTCTTATTCGTAATGCTGTACATCGACCTTTTCAAGTATTTCATTCCTAATGAGGCTTATTGGGTGGGGCTGAAAATTGTTCCAATTCTGCTTATGGCCAATATTTTCCTTGGTATTTATTACAACCAATCGGTGTGGTACAAGCTAACAGATAAGACATCCTATGGAGCAGGTTTGGCCATATTTGGCGCCAGCGTAACGGTGGTGTTAAACCTCCTGTTTATTCCAAAGTATGGGTACTTGGCCTCTGCTTGGGCAACTTTTGCCTGTTATGGTTCAATGATGCTAGCGTCCTATTTCTTGGGGCGTAAATACTATCCCGTACCATACGAAGTTGGTAAGGTGGTTTCAATGATTTCTGGCGCAGTTATTCTTTACGCCCTTAGTGGACTTGTAGATGTTGAGAAAACCGAACTCAGAATGGCTATAAACCTCGTGTTCTTACTTGGTTATTTGGGTCTCTCTTGGGTCATTCTCCGCCCGAAATTTAAGTAGCTTTGCGGCCCTTCGGAAAAAGGTAAATAAATGGAAGTACAAGTAGTAAATCGTTCTCAGCACACCCTCCCGAATTACGAGACAGAACTATCTGCCGGGATGGACCTTAGGGCCCATATTTCTGAAGATTTGGAGTTAAAGAGTTTAGAGCGGAAACTAATTCCCACAGGTCTATTTATAGCGTTACCCAAAGGGACAGAAGCTCAGATTAGACCTAGAAGTGGACTAGCCTACAAACACGGAATTACAGTGCTCAATTCGCCCGGAACTATTGATGCAGACTACCGCGGAGAAGTAAAAGTGCTATTGGTAAATCTATCTTCAGATTCGTTTGTCATTAAAAGTGGCGAGCGTATTGCACAGATGGTTATTGCTAAACACGAACAAATCACGTGGGCTGAGGTTGAAGAATTAAATGAAACTGTCCGCGGAGCAGGTGGATTCGGACATACAGGAAAAGGTTGAGGAAAACACTTCATATTTTAATCATTCTTGTGCTTGCGCTTTCTGTGAGTTCGGCTTTTGGCCAACGCAAAAAAAAGAAAGCAAAGAAGCCCGGGTATGAAGATGAGCGAAAGATTACCGAGTTCTTTTTTGATGCCAGCAAGCAAAAAATGCTGGGAAACTTCGAAGAGGCAGCAGCGCTTTATCACAATTGCATTAAGATAGACCCCAACAACTCTGCGGCATTTTACGAATTGGCCAATTTATTTACGTTGAGCCAAAAATTGGAGGACGGGCTGCCGTTTGCTCTTCGTGCGCTTGAATTAGACCCAGATAATGTCTGGTATGCCCTATTTGCAGCAGAAATTCACCTCGGGTTAAACGATTTTGAGGCGGCCGCTAAAATTTACGAACGCCTTACAAAAGAACACCCAAACACAATCGAATATCAATACGAATTGGCCAGTACTTATCTGTACCTAAATAAGTTAGAAGAAGCCATAAAGGCCTACGATAAAGTGGAGGAAATTTTAGGTGTTAATGAAGAAATTTCGATTCAAAAGGAGAAAATATATCTCCAAATGGACCGACTAGACGATGCAGTAAAAGAGTTAGAAAACTTGATAGCAAACTTCCCTGGAGAGCAG
>CALCGD010000121.1 GCA_937900875.1 uncultured Flavobacteriales bacterium | reverse complement strand
GATTTAAAACCTTGAATAGCTCGTTGCCAGTCCATATTCGAAGTTATATCTTGCTCCTAAATTATTCAGGAGTGAAAATTCTAGTTATTAACGGCCCAAATTTGAATCTATTAGGTTCTCGCGAACCGTCAATTTACGGTTCTAAATCATTGTCTCAGATTCTTGATGAACTGGTAGAGTCATTCCCACTTCATAATATCCAAGATTTTCAAAGCAATGTTGAAGGTGAATTGATTGATACTATTCAGGCATTCGATGGTAAAATTGATGGTATTGTCCTAAATGCAGGTGGGTATAGCCACACCTCAGTGGCTATTAGAGATGCCATTGCAGATTCTAAGATTCCAATGGTTGAAGTTCACATGTCAAACGTTGCAGTTAGGGAAGAATTTCGCCATCAATCTATGCTAGCCGCAGTGTGTATCGGCACAATTGCAGGATTTGGTTCCTATTCTTATGACCTCGGGGTACTGGCTATCGAAAATTATCTGAAGGAAGGTCCGTAAATCGCTTTCTTCCCTTCGCAAAATATTCCCAAACTATACTCTTTGAATACTGTTCACTTACAGGTGAGAAATCGCCAGTTCGTTTGTTAAGGGTTGTTTTTAACCTGCCATAAAATGCTGCATGCGCTTTCAGCACGGCCCAAAAATCTTTTGGCTGTCCACTGAGAAGGAACTTAAATGCAGCAACTCCATCCAAAACCATTCTTAAAAACAGCGTTTGTAATAGAATACGCTTTGGAAGATTTTTGGCTAAAAGTTCCAGTCCGTTTCTAAAGTTGAGGAAAGTTTTCCATGGGTTTGAACGTGAAAGGGTTCCACCACCGACATGATAAACTGTGGACTTTGGCTCAACCATAATTTTATAGCCTGCTCGCTTAGCGCGCCAACAGAAGTCTATTTCTTCCATATGAGCGAAGAAGTCGGCATCTAAACCGCCTAAATCCTTATAAACAGAACTCCTAACAAACATGCTTGCTCCAGTAGCCCAAAAAACTTCTTGAGCTGAATCATACTGGCCATTATCTTCCTCAAGACTATCAAACATTCTTCCTCGACAAAATGGGTAACCGAATTTATCTATGAAGCCACCACATGCCCCTGCATATTCAAAGTGTGATTGTTGATTATAGGCAAGTACTTTAGGCTGACAAGCGGCTATTTTAGAGTCGGAATCAAGTAATTCGATTAATGGAACTAACCAGTTTGGACTTACTTCTACATCTGAATTTAGAAGAACATAAAACTCTTCCTTTAACTCATTTAGAGCCACATTGTAACCTCCAGCAAAACCCCAGTTTTCTTTGTTGTCAATCACTACTACACCTGGATAATTTGCACGAATGAATTGCATAGAGCCGTCTGAACTGGCGTTATCGGCAACGTAAATGGTGCCCTGTGGTGAGGACTCCAAAACGTTTTGAAGGAACTTTTCTAAGAAAAGTTTTCCGTTCCAATTAAGAATTACAACCGCTACCCGCATGATTTGCTAAGGTGATGAAAGCTATTGAATCAACAACATTAGAATGGATTCTCGAAGAAGTCTTGTGATCTGCCTCCGTAATGTTCTCCACTGTTTTCTTGGTCTAAGTCAATCGTAGATGTACTTCGCTTATGTAAATCGTAGTTCCATCTTCTGTTGTTTATTTCATTCTTAGCATCAGAATGAATCAGGTTAAATTCCTTCGAACCTTGTTCGGTGTTAGCGAAAACAAATTTCCTGTTGCTTTGGTCGGCACCTAATCCATCCGATAGCTTATAATAATGCCAAATTTCGTACGGGTAAGTGTTGGGTTCAAAATAATTTGGTGAAATGGTATTTGGAGCTCCGTATTGCAAGTAAACCCTTCCTCTATCAGTGTCATAGCCCTTATTAATGTTGGTAGAATATGCTGCATTTACCTTTTCAACTTCTTTCCAATATTTTAGCCAAGCATCTTCAGGATTGGCTGGATTACGTTGCATCCAAAAATTGTACATGTAACGTTTCATCATTATCGGATCATTGAAATTCATCCTTCGATTTACGTCAGTAATTTCTTCTTCGTTAGAAATAGGATGTAGGCAACGTAAGTACTCTTCAAGTTCTTCGGGACGGTTATAGATGTCTACAAATGTCCCGCTTACATCTCCAGTTGTTTGGGTGGTCGACTCTTCAACATAAGTTGTCTCTATGGTCTTGCTGCGTTGAATGAGCAAAACGGTTCTATCTAAAATTTCGTTTTTTCTATCTCTTGCTTCAATTACCAGATTGTAATTTCCGCTTTCAACATCCACAAGTGGGAATGAATGCAGTATTGGAACTACAATTTGACCTGGCTGCTTTATAAAGGTTCTTAAGTTGTTTACAATCCTACCATCGTCAGCATTTTCAACGAACATATTAACTAGAAATTCATCCTCTTCGCCAAATTTCCGGTTAGAGTTATATACTTCTGCATAAAACGTAATTGCATCTCTGCTTTCAGGGTAAAAGTTGGAAGTGTAGGGAAACAAGTCGAAGCCAACTTTGCTGAAAACGTTCTCACTTGTTGTTTTTTCGAAAGATTCGACCAACTGAACATCGGAGATAAAAACCTTTAAAAGCTTCTGCTCAATAATCACATCCTGATAAATCTTAGCCTCTTTCCCTTTTTCATTGTTCAGGTCCTTTATGGTCATTACAAGCTCGTGCTTCCCATTTTTCATTGGAATACGCTGTAAATCCACAAAATCCAGAGAAACCTCTCCTTCAGATGTTATTGGACCATTTAGTTTATACGCGTCTTCATAGATGGTGCTACCTGCCTTACTGATCTTGTAGGTAATGAGAACTGTTGCATGAAATCCAGTTTCGTCTTCGGTTAATTTCAAGCTGTTACCATCCATTTTCAGGTACGTTTCTAAGTATGGACCACCATCTGGAGATAGAAATCTTGCAAGAGCAAGCTCAGCTCGTAGGTCTTGCGCTAAACCAGAAAACATAGAAAAAAGCGCCAAGCAGAATGTGAGGGTAAATCGTTTCATATTACAAAGTTATTATTAGTCGTTCTTATTCTATAAATACGGCAGACACTTATAGGTTATAAATAACGTTTCTACGGATAGAAAATTCTTTTACTTTTGCGCTCGGAGAGTTGGCAGAGTGGTCGATTGCACTAGTCTTGAAAACTAGCGTACCGAGAGGTACCGAGAGTTCGAATCTCTCACTCTCCGCCAAAGCAGTTCTAAGATTATCTTAGAACTGCTTTTTTTATACCCAGTTTTAATGAGCAAGAAAACATTAGTGGTAGGGGCAAGTCCCAATCCGGCACGCTATTCCTACAAAGCGGTTCAACGATTACGCCAAAAAGGGCATGAAACTTATGCCTTTGGATTCAGAAATGGTGAGATTGAAGACGTTCAAATATCCAAGGATTGGCCATCAGAATCGTTTGACACGATAACGCTTTACCTAAACCCAACTAGGCAAATTGAATACGCAGAAAGAATTCTAAAAATCAACCCTAAACGCGTCATCTTTAATCCAGGAACCGAAAACCCAGAATTTCAGGACCAGCTAACGCATGAAGGAGTAGAGGTAGAGGTTGCTTGCACCCTGGTTATGCTCGGAATTGGTAACTACTAGTTTACAGCTTCAACGGTATAGCCCGCTGCTTTTAGTTGCGCTATTAGACCAGATTCACCTACTAAATGCATTGCTCCTACAGCAAAAAATGTCGATTGTTTAGCAAGAAGACCTTTCATTGCTATAATCCATTTGTCATTTCGTTCAGTTAGGAGTTTCGCCTCTATTTTATCAAACCCTTCACTTTCCGTACCTACTTTTTCCAATTCTGACAAATTTTGCGAAGTATATGCGATTAACATTTCATTGTAATCTCTAAGCATACTGGCCGTTGAAGATTTAAGATCTTCAATTTGATCTTCTATAGACATTGCTGACACAATCTCCATTTGTTCCTGAATTGTTTCTAGTCCAATAATTTCTTTTTTACTCTTTTTTGCCATTGAACTTAGCTCTTGCTCGTACATTTTTACTTTGCCCAATAACTCTGATAGAACCACCCCACTAACGTAAACTGGTCGGATTTTGGAATACTTCTCTACTTTCTTCTCTTTCATTCCTAAAGAATCTACAAACGCAGATTTTACAGCTGCATATTCCTCTTCAGTCATATAATCTTTCCAAGATTTTCCGTCAGGCATAATCATGTCGCCAGCCATTTTAATCTGTTCGCTAATTGGAATGTCCAAACTTGCTTCTAGCGCAAGAACTTCGGTCGCATTTAGAGCCTCATGCATTTTATCGGTAAAAAAATATTGGTCTTCTGGTAGCAAGTGAATTGTACCAAATAGATAAGATGGTTTAGCTAAATCGTTACCGCTAATTTTCCACAGAAGTGAGTTGGTTTCTTGCGCTAAGTTGCTTGCAGCAGAACCAATAATAATAAGTGATGTGGCTAAACCTTGTAAAAATCTGTTCATTTTAGTTAGATATGGAGTCGTTTATAATGTTGCAAGCTTCTGTTATCTGCTCCTCCGAAATATTTAGAGGTGGAGCAATTCTCATTGCGCTATCGCAAAAAAGAAACCAATCTGTTACAATTCCATTTGCAGTGCATTTATCTATGGAAGAAAACAGTTGTTGGCTGTTTTTTAATTGCACCGAAAGCATAAGTCCTTTGCCACGAATCTCGGTTATTTGTTCGTGATTTAGCAGTTTTCGGAACAGCACTTCTTTTTTCTGAACCGATTGAATCAATTCTTCTTCTTGTATGACAGATAGACAGGCCGAGCCTGCAGCGCACGAGACAGGATGACCGCCAAACGTTGTGATGTGTCCTAAGATGGGGTCTTTACTGAGTACCGACATGATTTCTTTCGAAGAAATAAATGCCCCAATTGGCATGCCGCCCCCCATGCCTTTGGCTAGTAATAGGATGTCTGGAATAATTTCAAAATGCTCGAACGCAAACATTTTCCCGGTTCGACCAAAACCACATTGAATTTCGTCAAGAACCAAAAGAGCACCGGTTTCTGTACATTTTTCCCTCAAAGCTTTCATGTATTCTATGGAGGGAACTCGAATTCCTGCTTCACCCTGAATTGTTTCAAGAAAAACAGCAGCAATCTTATTATCTATTTTCTTTAAATCTTCAAAGTTGTTGAGCCTTACCACGAACGTCTCAGGTAGAAGAGGGTAGAACGGAGATTTGAACTCCTCATTTCCCATGAGGCTTAGTGCGCCATTGGTGCTACCGTGATAGGCGTTTTCAAAACTCATCAGACCCATTCTGCCGGTAGCTTTCTTAGCAAGTTTTATGGCGCCCTCAACGGCTTCGCTTCCAGAATTGACGAAATAAACCGAATTCAATGACTCGGGTAGTGTTGCTGTAAGTTGGTCTGCAAATTTTATCTGCGGAGATTGTATGTATTCTCCGTACACCATGAGATGAAGGTGCTTATCTGCTTGATTCTTAATTGCTTCCACCACTTTTGGGTGACAATGACCAACATTGCTCACTGAAATTCCTGAAATCAAGTCTAGGTACTTTTTGCCATCAGGCGAGTACATGTAACTGCCTTCGGCTCGGTCAATTTCTAGTCCAATTGGACTATCAGATGTTGGAGCAAGGTGATTTAGGAGAAGTTCTCGTTGAGTTGGCATGGTGGCAAAAATAGAGCAAAAAAAGAGGGAGGCTAATAGCCTCCCTCGTCATCTTTTTATCAGCGTCTAGCTTACGCTTTTCCTTTAAGGGTAACTGTAAACTTCATCATATTGTCAATTGCCTTGTTTCCAAGGTTATCAAAGAAACTGTCAGAACCATATCTAACATCAAATTTGCTTCTGTCAACTTCAATTTCTGCAGTGGCAGTTAGCACACCATCAGCTACGGTTACTGTTGCTGGGAAACTAATTTCGTTGGTTATACCCTTAATTGTAAGGTTTGCTTTTACCATATCTCCATCCATGCTGATAATTGCCAGATTGGCTGTTTTGTGCTGTTCAACGGCAAAAAAGTCTTCTGAATTAAGGTGACCAATTAGTTTTTTCGCCATGCTGCCATCCAAATCTGTGGTGGTGATGGTATTCATGTCGATGGTGAATTTTCCTCCAACAATCTTTCCCGCATCAAGTTGAAGTCCTCCTTCAGTTAAATTAACAGTTCCTGTATGGCTACCGCCTGTTACTTTTTGAGCTGTCCAAACCACCGAGCTTTCGCTAGTATTAATGGCGTAATACCCGTCTGATACTGCAATTGGGGTAAATGCAACTAAGACCATAAAGGCCAAAATGCTAGTGAATATTGTAACGTTCTTTTTCATGTTAATTGTTTGTTTGGTTTATATCGATGTTGTAACATTAAACTAAAGTAGTTCAATTTTGTTTACTGCTTATTTACAATAAATCTGCCAAGAAGTTTATTCCCTTCTAATCCAGTTAAATAGTAGACGCCATTAGCTAGGTCTTGGATGCCTATTGTTACGGTTGATTGATTGGTAGGATTCAAATTGACCATAATACTTCTTCCGTAAGCATCAACCACATTTATGTTTTCAATTTTAGAATTATCGCTGAAAGTAGCATGCACGAATTCGGTTGCAGGATTTGGCCATACTTTAACCGATTCTATGGTGCGTTCGGTTTCATTTATACCAACGTTAATGTAATTACGAGTTTCAGATTCCCATAATCCTCTACCATAAGTGGCAGCTCTAATCGTGTTTGTAGGTTCATGAATTTCTAATTCGTTTACAATTACGTTCGGCAATCCAGTCATATAAGGTTCCCATTCTGAAAGCGTGGAATCCCAATAATAGATTCCAACATCTGTCCCAACGTATACCCCTCCCTTAGAGCTACGTTCTATTTCAACACAATTAGCAGGGAGGTTAGGCAAATTCATGCTCATATTCTGCCACGTTTCGCCAGCGTCTGTACTACGATAAACCTTCTGGCCTTCTGCATAACCAGAAAACGTAACCCACAGCGTGTTTTCTTCCAACGGATCGAACGCTGCATACGTCATATTCTGTCCAGGTAGCCCTGGTAAAATATTAGTCCATTCGCCACCAAGGTCAGTAGTTATTCTGAGTGTCCTTCTAGATCCGGCAACCACGTATTCTGTATTCGAATGTGCCACATCAAGCATAATAAGTTGTCCAGAGTTGATGGTGGTCAATCCTGGTGAGAATTCCCACCAGTCGCCTCCGCCAGCGTCAGATCGATACACTTTTGTGTTTGAGGCAGCATAAACAACATCAGGTTCGCCTGGTTCTAGCATGAAAGGGGTAACCCAAGCTCCTCCAATTGGGGCAATATCATCACCAAAACTATTACCACCATCCGTGCTTTTATGCAGCTGTCCATTTTGAATAGTGCAATACATGTTATTGGCATTGAAAGGATCAATCATAGATTCCATTCCGTCACCTCCATTCACTTGTTGCCAAATGTTGTTTTTCCATCGAAATGTTCCATTGTCTTGCGCCCCCGCCAATAGCACAGTTTCATCAGATACAGAATTTGATAGCCTGTAGAATTGGGTTATTGACATGCCGGTGCTGATGCTTTCAAAACCATTGAAATAATGAGAACGTCTATAAAGTCCTCCATCGCAACCAACATAAAACTGATTTGTGATCGGATTGTACTCCAGGCGGTGGTGATCTGCATGTACATACGTTCCGTTGGCTCCATACCAGTGGGCTTCTAAAGTGAAATTAGCTCCTCCATTAGCGGATTTCCAAAGATTAACTCCGCCAACCTTTAGTTCATTTTCATCAATTGGTGAAACAGCTAATTCCATAGAATACCAGCCCTGACCGTCATCTCCCTCACCAAATTCATCGCCATTCATTAAGTTCGGACTATCGGACATAAGCGTCCAATTGGCTCCTGAATCTGTTGAACGATATACACCGTGATATGAAGAGCCATTGGATGATGACGCAAGTACGTAAACTAGGTCTGGGTTTGCTGGTGTCACCGCAACCTTTGCTCGGGTCATGTCGCTTGTATTCATACCGTTTGTAGATGGAGACCAATTTACCCCGCCATTATAAGATACGAATAGTGGAGGCGAGGAAGAAGAGTTTGTTGTGGCATAAAGAGTATCATGTGAAAAAGGTTTGAACTCCACATCGCAGAAATTACCAGACTGCACTTGTTGCCATGTCGCTCCAGCATCAGCGGTTCTATAAATACCATTTGTAGCTGCTGCTATCAGAATATTGGTATTGGTTGAGTCCATAATCATGCGCCTGATGTTTCGCTGTGCTGATATGTCGAAACTCAATCCGGTTGTGTCCCAAGTAATTCCACCATCAATCGATCTCAGAACTCCATAAGAATATGTGTCTCCTGAACTTTCGTCCCCAGTACTAATGTAAATGGTGTCAGTATTATGGGGGTTAACAATAATTTCAGACACTCCAATATTTGGAAGGTCATCGGTAAGTGGTTCCCAAGAACTGCCGTTGTCATTCGATTTCCATACTCCACCAGACGGAGCGCCAGCCCAAATCTGATTGGTATCCGTTGGATGAAACGCTATTGCTGACAGTCGACCAATAGAGCGGCCGTTTCCGTTTTCTGGTTCTTCAATCGGACCTATTAAGGTCCAGTCACCTGCAGCTCCACGATACTCCTTTTGTAGTTGAGCTCGTTTCACCTCTTCATAAATAAGTCGAGAATTTGGTTTTTGTCCACGCTCGTCTAATCGTTGTTCTTGAAACCATTCCCATCGTTTAAACTGCTTCCAACCAGAACCTTTTGCCCCGGTCTCATCTCCAAACTCAGTATAAAATGCTGCTTGAACATCCTGAAAGCTTGCATTCGGGTCACTAATCATCGTGCGCCAATCCTGTGCACTCAAAGACATGCTCGAACAGAGAAGCATACCGAAACAAGCGCATTTAATCCAACTAATCATTCGTTGCTCTTTTAGATCCTTCGTAAATATCAAACCGTGCTAATCGACAATCAATTGAGCCATTAAATAGCTCGACTTTACTAGTTGATTTTAACCCGACCTTTTTCAATGCACTTAGGTTTCCGGTTATCATAAAACAAGAAAATCCCTGCCAGTTTTGTTTAAAAGCATCGCCAAGGTTCTTGTATAATTCATTAATATCTTCCTTGTCCATTCGATCTCCGTAAGGCGGATTTAGAATTAAAGTGCCTCGTTTTTCCGTAGGTTTTAATTCTAAAAATTCTTGAACAGAAGCCTGAATTTCCTCGTCAAGTTCGGCATTGTAGATGTTTTTCTTTGCCTTCGAAACGACATTAGCGCTGACGTCTGATGCGAATATTCTTAAGGAAGAGTCCGAAATACGGTCCATCGAGCTTTCAATAATGGTATCGAGAAGAGATTGGTCGAAATCTGGCCATCTTTCAAAGGCGTACCCCAGCTTTCTGAATAATCCTGGAGGCATGTTTAGACCTTTGATAGCTGCTTCAATAGCGATGGTCCCAGAACCACACATTCCATCATAAAGTGGAGTAGAGGGGTCCCAACCAGAAAGTTCTACAATACCAGCTGCTAGCACCTCATTAATGGGAGCCTGCCCCGTAATCTGCCGATAGCCCCGCATATGTAACGAATGCCCGGTAGAATCCAAGGATATGGTCACTAATTCCTTGTCGATATGAACATGAACTGGTAAATCAGGATTGTCTTTGTCAACATTAGGCCTGTCTCCAGTTTTTTCTCGCATCCTATCAACAATGGCATCCTTTGCCTTTAACGACATGTACAATGAATGCGTAAATGTCTGAGAGTTGAGAGCGCACTTTACCGATATGGTTTTATCGTTGGTCAAATAATTTTCCCAGGGGAAAGACTTGATTCGTGCATAGTATGCGTTTTCATCAATAGCGACAAAAGTCTTGATAGGCTTAAGAATTCTTAAAGCAAATCGAGAACGAAAGTTGGCTTTGTAAACAAAACCTAAATCGCCTTTAAAGTAAACAGCACGTCTGCCTGTTTCTACATCTCTCGCTCCAAAAGACTTTAGTTCTTCGGCAAGAATATCCTCAAATCCAGCTTGAGTAGTGGCGGTAAGTTGAAATACGTCAGCGCTCAAATCAGTTTGCTTCAAGCGTTAATAAAGCCTTCCAGGCATCTTCAGTTTTGCCAGCAAGTAATAGATCATGTGCCATAATGTGGGCAGATTCGATGTTCAGCGATTTACCAAGAGTTTCAGAAAACAATTTAACATCGCTGTTCGAAGGTAGAGAAGAAGCCATTCCTAGTTTTCCCAGGTCATTTCCTGTCAAAATTAAGCTGTTTCTGATACTAGCAGGAATTGAATCTACGCCTATTCCAAGCTCTCTTCCAGGTTTTGGAACCTCAAATACCGCTTGGCCATTTGCCCTACAGTACCAGTTTTGTCCCATTCGAGAAACCAAATCCAGTTTTTGTGGGTCTAAGTTTCCATCTTCTCCAAAAACATCTTCAGAAATATGCATTCTAACAACTTCTGAAATCACCAAGTTTCCTGCTCCTCCTTCTTCGCCTAGCTTAATAACCTCTTTCACTTTACACTCTAACTGAACAGGTGATTCTTTTACGCGCAATGGAGAAACAACTTCCGAAGAAATACCAGTTAATCCTGCTTTCTCAAATTCATTTACTCCATCTCCAAATTCACAACTTGCCAAATTCATTTGGTGAAGAATATCGTAGCTAACCACATTAATGACGCATTCTTTGGTTGTCTCAACATTATCTAACGTGTGTTTGGTTGAGTTACCTCTAACCCGTCTTGCTGGTGAGAAAATAGCAATTGGTGGATTTGCACTAAAGACATTAAAAAAACTAAATGGTGCCAGATTGGGTCTACCGTCCCTGTCTACGGTGCTCACAAATGCTATTGGGCGGGGTGCCACCGCACTCAGCAAAAGCCCATGCAATTGTGGGGTTTCCATTTCAGACGGATTATAACTTCTCATTACTGTGTTAATTGGAGTACAAAGGTAATGCATGGGGTGCGTTATATCGTCCTCGCGATTGCAGATACAAGCCCTTTTACGCATGACTTAATAGAAAAACGGGTGTTTGTTTTTCAAAAAGAAAATTATCTTTGCACTCCCGTTTTCGGGAAGGTTCTTATAAAATATGCGGATGTGGTGAAATTGGTAGACACGCCAGACTTAGGATCTGGTGCCGTGAGGTGTGTGGGTTCGAGTCCCTCCATCCGCACTTAAGAAAGAGGGAACTGTTGTAAAGCAGGTCCCTCTTTTTGCAAATACGAGTTAATAAAAACGATAACTGAGTACAATGAATATTACCAAAGAGAGCATTGACGAACTAAATGCAAGGGTAACTATTAAGCTAGAGCCAGCTGATTACCAGCCTCAAGTAGAGAAAACGCTGAAAGAACATGCCCGAAAGGCTAATATGCCAGGGTTTAGACCAGGTAAAGTACCGGTAGGCGTGGTTAAGAAAATGTACGGCACCTCTATTCTAGTTGATGAGGTAAATAAGCTTCTTGGAAACAAATTGTACGAGTACATTGGAAATGAGAAGTTAGAAATTTTAGGTAATCCCCTGCCTTCCGAGACCATTAATCCTACGGCAGATTGGGAAAATCCAAAAGAGCTTGAGTTTACCTATGATTTAGGCATCGCACCAAACATTGAGCTAAACCTAGGCAAGAAGTTTCAATTTGATTATTACAAGGTCGAAGCAACTGATAAAGACATCGAAAATTCTCTTGAGAACATTGCAAAACGCAGTGGCGAGATGATTGAGCACGATACTATTGTCGACAATGACTTGGTAAAGGTAATGTGGGTTGAATTGAATGAGGATGGAAGCATTAAGGAAGGTGGCGTAATGAATAGCTCTAGCATTTCGCTGGATGTTATTAATGACGAAGCTAAAAAGTCTCTTTTAGGCAAAAAACTAGACGATTCTTTAAATGTTACTTACACAGATTTTAGCACGAGCGAGACAGACATGGCGGCTATGCTTGGAGTGAGTAAAGAGGAATTACCTAATGTGAGTAAAGCTTTTAAAATTACTGTCGAAAAAATTCAACGATTGAAGACCGCTGAGTTGAATGACGAGCTATTCAAAAAATTATATCCAGATGGGTCTGTTACCAATTTGGACGAAATGAAGGAGAAGATCAGAGCAGATTACCGAAATTATTTCGGAAACGAGAGTGATAGAAAGCTTAAGAACGACATTGTGCTAGATCTTATCAAGAACACAAAATTTGAGTTGCCAGATGAATTTCTAAAGCGATGGTTGAGAACTGTTGATGAAAAAAAACCAACTGCAGAAGAAATAGAAAAAGAGTATGTTAACTATCAAGATGGCCTCAGGTGGCAGCTAATTGAGAACAAAGTCATTAGAGACAATGACATCAAAGTATCCATGGATGACCTTAAAGCAGGGGTTCGTGAACAATTGCTTCAGCAGTTTGCTTATTACGGTATGCAACAAGCCGATGGCGAGATGATGGACGAGATGGTGGAGAAGTTCATGAAGCGTGAGGACGAGGTGAAAAAAGTTAACGACCAGTTGTATGATAAAAAGGTAATGGACCTCTTTAAAGAGCAAGCCACACTTAATGAGAAGAAAGTAGACAGTGAGAAGTTTTATGAAATGCTCGGAAAAGAAACCAAGTAAAAGTTCAAAACTGACCTAATTAACGGATGTCGAGTATTGCTTTAAATTGCGATATTCGGCATTCATCGTTTAAACAAATAAGCAGAGGAATAAATGGACGGCAACGAATTTAGAAAGTACGCAACGAAGCATAGAGGGATAAGCAGCACAACGTTCGATAGTGTAATTGGGTCGATGACTCCATACATTATTGAGGAAAGATCGTTAAATGTGGCTCAAATGGACGTGTTTTCTCGATTGATGATGGATAGAATCATCTTTTTAGGAACTGGAATTGACGACACGGTTGCAAACATCATTCAAGCGCAGCTCTTATTCTTGGAAAGTGCAGACAATAAGAAAGACATTCAGATTTATTTGAATTCGCCTGGAGGTTCTGTGTATGCAGGTTTAGGTATTTATGATACGATGCAATATATCGCCCCTGATGTGAGTACTATTTGCACTGGTATGGCGGCTTCTATGGGAGCAGTGTTGCTTTGCGCAGGAGCTACCGGTAAAAGAACTGCCTTAAAGCATTCAAGAGTTATGATTCATCAACCACTTGGAGGAGCGCAAGGACAGGCTTCAGATATTGAAATTACGGCAAGAGAAATAGCCAAATTGAAGAAGGAATTGTATGATATTATTGCAAATCACTCCGGTCAAACATATGATAAAGTATGGGCAGATAGTGACCGTGATTATTGGATGACAGCCGATGAGGCAAAGGCGTATGGAATGATTGACGAGGTTCTGGTAAGAACCAAATAACACGTATCTTGAAACTTACTGCTGGTATTTGCTGTGCATACAGCGGTGCTGAGTGAAAAGGATTTGAATATGAAAGCAAGCAAGGAAAAAGATAATATCAAGTGTTCGTTTTGTGGACGAGATAAGCAAGATACCGCGGTTCTCATTGCAGGAATTAACGGACATATTTGTGATAGATGTATTGCGCAAGCCTATCAAATAGTTAACGAAGAGTTTACCAATAAGCAGGATAAGACAATTACCCAGTCTTTAAATGTTCTTAAGCCTCAGGAGATAAAAACCTTTTTAAATGATTATGTCATTGGACAAGATCAAGCAAAAAAGGTACTTGCGGTAGCGGTGTATAATCACTTTAAGAGATTAGTGCAAAAGCCTGATAATGAGCAAGATGATATTGAGGTTGAAAAATCAAATATCATATTGGTTGGTCGAACTGGTACAGGAAAAACTCTTCTTGCAAGAACGATTGCTAAAATGCTTAACGTACCGTTTTGTATTGCTGATGCAACTGTTCTTACGGAGAGTGGATATGTTGGGGAGGACGTGGAAAGCATTCTAAGTCGTTTACTACAAGCTGCTGATTATGATCAGGCTGCTGCTGAAAAAGGGATTGTGTTTATCGATGAGATAGATAAGATTGCACGTAAAGGCGATAACGCATCTATTACAAGAGACGTTTCTGGTGAAGGTGTTCAACAAGGGCTTCTTAAACTGTTAGAAGGGTCAATTGTAAACGTACCACCTCAAGGAGGAAGAAAGCACCCAGAGCAGAAGATGGTTCCTGTTGATACTAAGAACATTTTGTTTGTATGCGGTGGGGCCTTTGATGGTATTGAAAAGTTGATTGCAAAGAGAATGAAGAAGCAGACTATTGGTTATGCTTCTCACAACGAAAATGAAGAGATTGACGAAGAAAACCTTCTTCAATACATCTCTGCGCAAGACATCAAAAATTTCGGGTTAATTCCAGAGCTAATTGGTCGTTTACCAGTTGTGACTCACTTAAATCCGCTTG
>CALCGD010000120.1 GCA_937900875.1 uncultured Flavobacteriales bacterium | reverse complement strand
CGCCAATTATGGATTACCCATCGCTAGACACGAAAAACGAATCGACAGCATTTTGCGCAATACCTGGCGGGCGAGGTGGTCAATTCAAATGGCCCAAACTAACCGAATTACATGTAAAGCTTTTTGGAGAGGAGTTTGACGAAGCGCACAATGCCGCAGCCGATGTAGCTGCAACAACCCGTTGCTTCCTAGAATTAATACGCCTTCAGGTTATTCCAACCAACAAAACAGGTCTGACTTCAGAAGAATTCAAAATATTTCAAGAACTCAACCCTGCTCCGTTCAATGCTGAAAATATTGATGTAGGTAATCAAGTGGCTGCATCCAAAAAAGCCGCTACAAAAAAGAGTGAAGCAGTTATTCCGAAGGCAGAAATAACGCATGATTTCGCTCACCTTCACTGTCACTCACAGTTTAGCGTGCTGCAAGCTACAATTCGCATTAAGAATCTGGTGAATAGGGCCATTGAGTATCGAATGCCTGCCGTAGCACTTACTGACCATGCAAATATGTATGGAACCTTTCATTTTGTGATGGAGGTAGAAAACGCCAACAAGCAGATTCAAGAACAAAACGCAAAAATTGAAGCTGGCGAAGTAGAAGGTGAAATCAAAAATCTATTAAAGGCAATAGTTGGTTGTGAGTTTTACGTTACGGACGATCACACGGACAAAACCCGTCAGAATAACGGTTACCAAACTGTACTTCTCGCTAAAAACAAGAGAGGTTATCACAATCTCGCGAAGCTCAGTTCAATCTCGTATGCAGACGGATTCTACTACGTGCCAAGAATTGACAAAGAACTTCTTCTAAAGTTCAAAGGAGACCTGATTGTGTCCACTGGTGGTGCTGGTGGAGAGGTCCCAAATCTCATTCTGAATGTAGGTGAAAAGCAAGCTGAGGAAGCTTTTCTCTGGTACAAAGAAAATTTTGGCGAGGATTTTTATGTGGAGCTAATCAACCACGGAACTGAAGGTGAAAAGCGAGTAAATCAGGTGCTTTTAGAATTCGCTAAAAAGCATGGTGTTCGGTATTTCCCAAGCAATAACGTTTATTATCTGAATCAGAAAGATCAGAGAGCGCACGACATTCTTTGCTGTCTTAAGGAGGGTGTGAAAATTGATGAAGAATCTCGAGGTCGAGAGTTTATCAAACGACTTTACCCTAACGATCAATTCTACTTCAAGAGTCAAGATGAGATGAAGCAGATTTTTGCTCATCTGCCAGAGGCTTTTGAAACAATTACGGAAATAGTCGACAAGATTGAGCCATTTACATTAAAACAGGATGTGCTTCTACCTGTATTCGATATTCCTGAGGAATTCAAAGACGTTGAAGATCAAAAGGATTCAGGAAAGCGAGGTGAGAACGCATACCTACGTCACCTTACATATGAAGGAGCAGTTAGACGATACGGAGAGATTACTGATGAACTCACTGAACGGATTGACTTTGAGCTTCAAACAATAGCCAATTCTGGATACCCTGGATACTTTTTGATTGTACAGGATTTCACTTCAGAAGCTCGGAAAATGGGAGTCGCAGTAGGTCCAGGACGTGGTTCTGCAGCAGGTTCGGTAGTGGCGTATTGTACCCAAATTACCAATGTAGATCCAATTAAGTACGACTTACTCTTTGAGCGTTTCTTGAATCCCGATCGCGTATCTCTCCCCGATATCGACATCGACTTTGATGATGAAGGCCGTGGGAGGATTATTGATTGGGTTGTGGCTAAATACGGCAAAAACCAGGTTGCACAAATTGTCACTTACGGCAGTATGGCAGCTAAATCTGCCATTCGCGATACAGCTCGAGTGTTAGATCTACCTCTCTTTGAGGCCGATAGAATTGCAAAGCTGATTCCCGACATCAGTCTTGCCAAGATTTTTGGCTTAGACGAGAAGGAACTGAAGGCAAAACTTGGCGATTCGGAGAAAGTAGAGCAGGCAATGCAACTGCGGAAATATTCGGAGGGGAATGATGAAATTGCCAAAACCATTAATGAAGCGCGTGTACTTGAAGGTTCTATCAGGAACACAGGAACGCATGCCTGCGGGGTTATTATTACTCCTGATGACATTACCAATCACATTCCGGTAACCACAGCAAAGGACTCAGAACTTTCAATTACGCAGTTCGACAATAGCGTGGTTGAGTCTTCAGGAATGCTGAAGATGGACTTCTTGGGCTTGAAGACCCTGACCATTATTAGAGATGCCATCCGATTAATCAAGGACCGACATAACATTGAGATTGATCCAGATACTATTCCTCTCGATGACGAAAAGACCTACCAGCTTTATCAGAAAGGGCATACTAACGGCACATTCCAGTTCGAATCGGCTGGAATGCAGAAGCATTTACGCTCGCTAAAACCAGACAAGTTTGCCGACCTCATTGCAATGAACGCACTTTATCGGCCTGGCCCGCTGAAGTACATTCCCAATTTCATTGCTCGAAAAAATGGTGACGAAGAAATCACCTACGATTTTCCAGAAATGGAGGAATACCTTGCCGAAACGTATGGTATCTGTGTGTATCAGGAGCAAGTTATGCGACTATCTCAGAAGTTAGCAGGCTTTTCTAAAGGTGATGCAGATGTGCTGCGAAAGGCGATGGGTAAGAAGATTTTTGCTTTGCTTGCAAAACTCAAACCTCAATTTTTAGAAGGGTGTGACAAGAACGGACACGACCTTAAAATTGCCGAGAAAGTTTGGAGTGACTGGGAGGAATTCGCTGAATACGCATTCAACAAATCTCACTCTACATGTTATTCGGTTGTAGCTTTTCAAACTGGATATCTGAAGGCGAACTATCCTGCAGAATACATGGCTTCTGTGCTAACTCATAACATGAACGACATTAAGAAGGTGACCTTCTTTATGGATGAATGCAGAAGAATGGGAATGGCTGTTTTGGGCCCCGATGTAAACGAAAGTCAGTTCAAGTTTGCCGTTAATGACAAAGGGGAAATCCGATTTGGACTTGGAGCAATTAAAGGAGTTGGTGAAGGCGCTGTTGAAGCTATTATTGACGAAAGAACAGAAGGTGGTAAGTTCAACTCAATTTTTGATCTCACAAAACGAATTGACCTTCGAGCGTCCAACAAAAAAGCGCTTGAAAGTCTTGCTATTTCAGGAGCATTCGATTCATTTGAAAACAGCCACCGAGCACAATATTTCTTTGATGATGGAAACGGACCATTCTTGGAGAAAGCCATCAAGTACGGAGCAAGTTTCCAAGCTTCGGAGAATAGCTCCCAAGTTTCTCTTTTCGGAGAATCGTCAGATGTTCAATTACCCGAACCACATGTTCCACTGTGCGAAAAGTGGGGAAACATTCAAGAGTTGAAAGCGGAAAAAGAAGTAGTTGGCGTTTACATTTCTGGTCATCCATTAGACGATTTTGAATTGGTGATGAAGCGGTATTGCAACATTCATTTGGGGGTATTGGAATCAGATGAAGCAAAGAAAAGCCCAGGCGAATACAAGTTTGCAGGTATCGTTACTGCTGTTCAACATCGCATGTCGAAACAGAACAACCCTTACGGAATCTTTGAGATTGAAGACAAACAAGGCTCTATGGAATTCCGACTATTTGGCGAGGATTACACCAAGTTTAGACAGTATTTGGATGTGGAATTCTTCCTTTACGTAAGAGGAGTTTGGAAAGAAAGACGTTGGGGTGGAAATAAAGCAGATGGCGTTCCTCCAGAAAAAGAGTTTAAGCTGAACAGCATGGAACTTCTTAATGAAATATTGGAAAAGAAAACGAACAGCATCACCATCACAATGCCGCTTGATGAAGTAAAACCCGAGAACATTTCAGAACTGAAAGCGTTCTTAGAAGAGCACCCGGGTAATTGCAAAGTAAATATGCGTGTAATCAACAAAGAAGGTGTTTGGGTAGACATGCATTCTAAAAAAGTTCGTATCAAACCAGAGCAAAAACTGATTTACGATTTACGTGATCAGCTCGGATTAGACGTTGCGCTTAAATGATTGTCGGGAAAACGATAACGGCTGGCAGGTAGTTTTTTACTTTTGACAGCGATTGATTGAAATAACAGAAAACAATAAATAAAATGGCATTAGAATTAACAGACGCAAATTTCGATGAGCTTGTAATGAACTCTGACAAACCAGTTTTAGTAGATTTTTGGGCAGTATGGTGTGGACCATGCCGAATGGTAGGACCAATTGTAGAAGAGCTTGCAAACGATTATGGAGACAAAGCTGTAATTGGAAAGGTTGATGTAGACAACAACCCAGAAACCGCAGCCAAATTCGGAATCAGAAACATCCCTACTCTTCTGTTTTTTAAGAACGGAGAGATTGTAGATAAGCAAGTTGGAGCCGCACCAAAGCAAACTTTTGCTGCAAAGCTTGATGCTTTGATGTAATCAAACAATAAGATTACAGGACTGCCGTCCTATGCTTCAACGCAATTGCGATATTTGAAGCAGGACGGCAGTCTTATTTTCATGAATAGCATATCACTACATAGCCAGCGCGTAAAGCGATTTAGCAAACTCGAACTCATTGCCAAGCAGGTAGTCGAGGGATTTATTACGGGCTTACACAAGAGCCCATTTCACGGATTTTCGGTGGAATTTGCAGAACATCGACTGTACAACAATGGTGAATCCACTCGTCATATTGACTGGAAACTGTATGCTCGGACCGAAAAACTTTTTGTTAAGCGGTATGAAGAAGAAACCAATCTTCGATGTCAAATTGTAATCGACACATCTTCTTCTATGTACTTTCCTACGAAGGAAAATACCTCAGAACTGGATGTAAATAAGATTGGTTTTTCAACCTATGCAGCAGCTTCTTTAGTGCATCTTCTGAAAAAACAACGAGATGCTTTTGGCTTATCGCTTTTTGCCGATAATGTTGAGATCCACACAGATACAAAATCTACGACTACCCACGCCAAACTGGTTTTCACTCAATTAGAAAAGCTACTAGCGCCATTGTCCAAAGAGCAAAAAAAACGTAGCTCTGGAGCAAGCGCGTTACACGAAATTGCTGATAAACTCAAGCGTAGATCGTTAGTTATCGTTTTTAGCGATATGATTGAGAATTCGGAAAAAAACCAGGATGACCTTTGGAATGCACTGCAGCATTTGAAGCACAACAAGCATGAGGTAATACTTTTCCACGTTACCGATAAAAAGAAAGAAATGGATTTCGACTTTGAAAATCGTCCTTATCGATTTGTAGACATGGAAACTGGCGAAGAATTGAAGCTGAACCCATTGGATGTTCGAGAAGCTTACCAAAAATCAATGCAAAAGTTTGAGCGAGATCTGAAACTGAAATGCGGTCAGTACAGTATAGACTTGGTGCAGGCAGACATTTCGAAGGGATTTGATCAGGTGCTACTACCCTACTTGCTCAAACGCAAAAAGATATATTAATGAGATTTCTCCTCCTGTTGCTTTTGTTTTCTTCTCTTCAATCATTTGGAGTCGATTTCACCAAATTAAACCGAGACGAACCTATTTCAACGGTTTATCCATCCAATTTTAAATGCTATGTCGATGTTTCTCTTTTCTTGGACGCAACTCAGGTCTACGACACACCTGTTTTTCTTCGTATAAGCTATATCATCGGAACAGATACTCTAAACGACAATTTGACGATAAACGGTAGCCACAATGCGGTTATCAAGCGGTTATTTCTTGATGAAGGAGAGCGATTAACTGCTGTAATCCAGTTAAATAATGGCGAAACAAATGAGATTGACAGCTTAGAAGGTTCATTACGAATTGTGCGTAACCCAGATTTTAAGCCTACAGATGACCAAGGAAAAAACACATTCCTTAGTGGCGTCTGGAAATCTGATCAAACTCCACTATTTCGTATTGGTATTGAAGACTCAATTCCACAGGTGTTTAGATTGAAATTCTTGTTAAACGAAAACTTTGAGTTTGATAATCTCTATTTCAAAATGAAAATCATCAGTCCTTCAGCTGGAATAGTTATGCTCGACAAAACAGTGAAAGTAAACGAAGGAACTGTCCTCAGTCTAGGGAAGAAAAGCTTTAGTGTAGATATATCTGAGGTCGATCTTTCTACACCTGGAACCTACTACTTTCAGGTGATGCAAAACATATCAGCATCACGGATAAATGGGGTCGTAAAAATCGAGTATGAAATTGTGCAAGAATAAAATTTTTTAAGTGCTTTTTCATATGACAAATTAATTTACATTTGCAGCCCAAGAAATTACCAAGGTCCGGTAGTTCAGTTGGTTAGAATACCTGCCTGTCACGCAGGGGGTCGCGGGT
>CALCGD010000119.1 GCA_937900875.1 uncultured Flavobacteriales bacterium | reverse complement strand
CCGCTAAGGCCGCTTTGGGTTTTCAGCTCGTTCAAATCCATAGGTGAATTCTTAGAAAGGATGCCGAAAATGAGTTTTTCGTTTTCATTCAGCTCAACCTTTTTCTCTGCTTTCTTCTCAGGTCGCATTTGCGGGAAGAAGAGAATATCCTGAATTGAATGTTGATTGGTGAGCATCATGGCCAAACGGTCCATGCCAATTCCCATTCCTGATGTTGGAGGCATGCCGTATTCCAATGCACGAAGGAAGTCTTGGTCAATCATCATGGCCTCGTCATCACCATTGTCTGCCAAGCGCATTTGTTCTTCAAATCGCTCGCGTTGTTCTAATGGGTCGTTTAGCTCGGTGTAGGCATTGGCGATTTCTTTTCCGCAAACCATTAACTCAAAACGCTCTACCAAACCGTCCTTGCTTCGGTGTTTTTTGGTGAGTGGCGACATCTCCACAGGATAATCTGTAATGAAAGTTGGTTGGATGTAATTGCCCTCGCACATCTCTCCGAAAAGCTCATCAATGAGTTTTCCTTTTCCCATGCTGTCCTCAACCGGAACGCCAAGGTCACCGCATACTTTACGCAGTTCATCTTCGCCCATCCCCGTAATATCTACACCCGTATGTTCCTTAATGGCATCCAACATTGGAACACGCGGAAAAGGCGCTTTAAAACTCACTTTGTGCTGCCCGTATTCAATTTCTGTGGTTCCGTTTAAGGCAATGCAGGCCTTCTCCAATAACTTCTCGGTAAAATCCATCATCCAGTTGTAATCCTTGTATGCCACATAGATTTCCATCACCGTGAATTCGGGATTGTGCGTGCGGTCCATGCCTTCGTTGCGGAAATCCTTGGCGAATTCATAAACGCCATCAAAGCCACCAACAATCAATCTTTTCAGATACAATTCATTCGCAACGCGCATATAAAGCGGAATGTCCAATGCATTATGATGCGTCATGAAAGGACGTGCAGCTGCACCGCCAGGAATAGCCTGTAGAATAGGCGTTTCCACTTCTAGAATTTCGTGCTCGTTGAAGTAATCTCTGAAAACGCTGTAAAGCTTCGTCCGCTTCTTGAAGACTTCTTTGGTGCCAGGATTGACCACCAGATCAACGTATCGCTGACGGTAGCGGAATTCCGCATCGCTCACAGCATCATGCACTACACCTTCCGCATCTGTTTTTACAACAGGAAGCGGTTTGATGGACTTTGCAAGCAACGTTAATTCTTGAACGTGAATAGAAGTTTCTCCAACCTGTGTTTTAAACACATAACCTTTGATACCGATGAAATCACCTCTATCAAGCAGCTTTTTGAAAACCTCATTGTACAGCGTTTTATCCTCTCCTGGGCAAATTTCGTCTCTGGCGATGTAAATCTGAATTCGTCCAGAAGCATCCTGCAATTCCGCAAACGATGCTTTTCCCATCACACGAGAGCTCATCATTCTGCCAGCAAGAACCACCTCTTTCAGTTCTTCGCCTGCGGCAAATTTTTCCTTTACCTCATTGGAGAGGATATTTACAGGGAATTCTGCCGCTGGATATGGGTCTATTCCAAGATTAATGAGTTTTTGAAGTGCTTCCCTTCTGACTATTTCCTGTTCGCTGAGCTCTTGCATGCTTAAAATTTTGCGCAAAGATAACCATACACCCCATGTGCTTTCTTGGCGAACGAACTCGATTAGATTAGATTTGCCGTCCGTTAAAAACGAC